>NZ_CALRUC010000073.1:0-21450 GCF_943371255.1 Ferrovibrio terrae
GAGAGGCGCGTGGTGGGCGGTACAAGGATCGAACTTGTGACCCCTACCATGTCAAGGTAGTGCTCTACCGCTGAGCTAACCGCCCGTTACGCGCTGTTTCAGTCCCAGAAAGAAGCTCTTGGACGGAAAGTCCGGGGGTCGACCGGACCGGCAGGCTTTTAATCGCTGCCGGGCCGGTTGGCAAGCCTCCCCCGGATGGCCCATATTCTCCCCTTAATTGTCTTGGCCCATTGCCCCGGTTCTCCGGCTTCCCAGGATTCGATGACAAGTAGCGCTCCGATCAAAGCCCGTGCCTTCCGGCCCGACCCTGAATTTCCGGCCAACCCGCCCTTGCGGGTGACCCGGCCGCAGGATGCCGGCTTTACCGGCCCGGCCAGTGCCGTGGTGCTGTCCTCGCCCCATTCGGGCGATATCTACCCGGCCAGCTTCAAGGCTTACAGCCAGCTTGATCCGCTGACGCTGCGCCGCTCGGAAGATGCCTTCATCCACGAACTCTACGCCGATGGCCCCTCGCGCGGCGCGCCGCTGCTGGAAGCGCTGTTCCCGCGTGCCTATTGCGACCCGAACCGCTCGGCCTACGAACTCGATCCCGGCATGTTCGATGCGCCGCTGCCGCCCCATGTGGTCACCGAGAGCAGCAAGATCGGTGCCGGCCTGGGCACCATCGCCCGCGTCGTCGCCGGCGGCCTGGAAATCTACAAGAGCAAGATTCCGTTTTCCGAGGCCGAACGCCGCGTCGAAACCTGCTGGCGCCCGTATCACGACACGCTGCAAAGCCTGCTGACCGAGGCCAGGGCCCGCCACGGCGTGGCGCTGCTGCTGGATTGCCATTCGATGCCCAGCGTCGGCGGCAACAACATGCCTGATGCCGGCCAGCGCCGTGCCGATATGGTGATCGGCGATTTCCACGGCGTATCCTGCCCGACCCGGCTGGTCGACCGCGTCGAAGGCTATCTCGCCTCCTGCGGCTTCAGCACCACGCGCAACAAGCCCTATGCCGGCGGCTATATCACCCAGCATTACGCACGCCGTGACCAGGGCCTGCACACGCTGCAGCTCGAGATCAACCGCGATCTCTACATGGACGAGACCAGCATCACCAGATCGGCCGGCTTCATCCGCGTGCAGCGCGCCATGACCGGCCTGATCGAACTGCTGATCGCCTCCGCCACACCGGACTTCCTGAAGGATTGAGCCCCATGACCTCGCGATGCCGTCTGCTGCTCGCGGTTATGCTTCTGGCGCCCGCCCTCTGCCTTGCGACGACAGCGGCGCGCGCGGCCGAAGTTGGCAATGCCACCATGGGCCGCAGTCTGACCGAGCGCTGGTGCGTCGCCTGTCATGGCACCACATCGCGGGGCAGCGATGCGGCACCGTCGCTGCCGCGGCTGATGCGCGGCCGCAGTGCCGATGAGGCGCGCCTGCGCGGCTGGCTCGCCGCGCCGCATCCGCCGATGCGCGGCATCGAGCTGTCGCGCCAGGAAACCGAAGACATCATCGCCTGGCTGCGCCAGCTCGCGCGCGAGTGAGGCTCAGCGCTCCAGCGGCAGTGCCGTGGTGTGCTTGATCTGGTGCAGCACGATGGCCGAGCGCACGCTGCGCACGCCGGGTACGCGCAATAATCTCTCCGAGAGAAAATCGGCGAAGGCTTTCAGGTCGCGCGCCACGATGCGCAGCACGAAATCCGCCTCGCCGGTCACCGAGTAGCATTCAAGGATTTCAGGGAAGCGCAGTACCGCGGCCTCGAAGCCGTCCATCGCCTCGGCCTGGCGGTCCAGCGAGATGTTGCTGAAGGCCAGCACGGTGAGGCCGACGGCTTCGGGTTTCAGCAGGGCAGCGTAGGACGCGATCACGCCATCGGCTTCGAGTCTGCTCAGCCGCCGGCTGACCTGGCTGGCGCTCAGGCCGACGGTTTCGGCGAGCGCGGCATTGGCGGCGCGGCCGTCGGTCTGCAGGGCCGCGAGCAGCCGCAGGTCGAAAACATCCAGATCGGATAACATGCGGTTTTATCGCATAAATTGTTATAAAATGCCATAATATTGCACAAAATGCGGTTATTAAACGGAACTTGCCGAGTATTTGCATCGCTTCCGCCATATCCTTGCGGGCAGAAACTCCACAATTCCGGAGGCCCCCATGGCCCTCGCTGCCCAGCACGATGATCTCGTCATCCGCGCCGACTACACCCACGAGCAGCCGCTGGACCGTTACACGGCGGAAGACCACGCCGTCTGGCGCGACCTGTTCCGGCGCCAGGCCGCCCTGCTGTCGGGCCGCGCCTGCGATGAATTCCTCGCCGGCCTCACCGGTCTGGGCATGGCCGCAGATGGCGTGCCGGATTTCGAGCGGCTGTCCGATGTGCTGGAAAAGGCGACGGGCTGGCGCATTGTCTGCGTGCCCGGCCTGGTGCCCGACGCCGTGTTCTTCGGCCATCTCGCCGCGCGCCGTTTTCCGGTCACCTGGTGGATCCGCCAGCGCGCGCAGCTGGACTACATCCAGGAGCCCGACTGCTTCCACGATATCTACGGCCATGTGCCGCTGCTGATGAATCCGGTCTTCGCCGATTACATGCAGGCCTATGGTGCCGGCGGGCTGAAGGCCAACGGGCTCAACGCGCTGCATCATCTGGCGCGGCTCTACTGGTACACGGTGGAATTCGGGCTGATCGAACAGACGAACGGCGACCTGCGCATCTATGGCAGCGGGATTCTGTCCTCGAAAACCGAAAGCATCTTCTGTCTCGATTCTGCGGCGCCGAACCGCATCCGGTTCGACCTGATGCGGGTGATGCGCACGCGCTACCGCATCGACACCTTCCAGAAGAGCTATTTCGTGATCCGCAGCTTCGATGAGCTGTTCGAGGCGACAAAACCGGATTTCACCCCGCTGTATGCGCAGCTGGCGGGCCAGCCCGATTGCGGCGCCGCCGATGTGATGCCGCAAGATGCCGTCATCACGCGTGGTACCCTGAACGCGCAAGAGGGCGGCTGGGAAAACGACACCGCCGACGCCTGATCTGCTTGACCTTCCCGCATGGGAAGCTCTTATCTAGTCGGTATGCCATTTTCTCGCCGCCGGTTCCGTCCTTCCGCACTGCGCCGCTTCTGCGCGCTGGTGGCGATGCTTGGCCTGCTGTTCGCCGCCACGGTGGCCTCGGTGACGCATAGCGTGGCGATGCCGATGATGCCGGCCGCGCATATGGATGGTGGCACCACACATCACGATAGCGCGGCTGTTCCGGCTGCCGACCATGACTGCGGCGGCAGCGCCGCCACCGATGACATGGCCGCCGATGACACATCTGCGCCATCCGGCCCCTGCGAGCAGGGCTGTCTGCTGTGCAAAAGCTGTTCGCTGGCCAGTGTTGTGCTGCCGGCTGCACCCTCGGTGATCGCCGCCGGCGCCTATCACGACTATCAGCCGGCCCGTGTCCTCGCACCAGCCGGCATCACACCCGCCCAGCCGAACGAACCCCCACGCCTCTGATCTGCAGCATCGCTGCGAGTGCTGACACAACCGTCAGTCGCAGCGCAGTCGTATTGCGCATCATGCCGAGGGTGATTCCATGTTTTCGAGATGTCAGAGGGCAGCCGTTGCGCTGCTGATTGCAGCTGTTCTGCTGCTGGCCATGCCGCTGACGGTGCAGGCCGCAGACCCTGCCGATCCGGCAGCGATGGTGCCGCAGCCGGAATATCGCTCGGCCTTCTCAGGCTATCGCAAGGCCGGTTTCGACGAGAAGCGCGACTGGCACCAGGCCAACGATGCCGTGCGCGATACCGGCGGCCATGCCGGTGCCCTGAAAGACGGTGCGCCCGCAGAGGTCAGGCCGGCCGCGCCGTCGATGCCGATGATGCGTGGTCCAATGATGCCCGGCCCGATGATGCATGGCCCGCAGGGTCACCGCCATGGAGGGCGCCAGCCATGATGACCGTTCAAAAACGGATCGCAGTGCTCGCGCTGGCCGCCGTCACCGCCGGCTGCGCCGGACCGGTGGCCGAGCGCGCCTTCAACGATGTGGCCGCCACCACCGAGCAGCGCATCGGCCAGCGTCCGGCCTGGATCAAGAGCGATGACGACGAGCGCGCGGTGCGCGACACGCTCGATCGCCTGCTGGCCAGACCGCTGACGGCAGATGATGCCGTGCAGGTGGCGCTGCTCAACAACCGTCGCCTGCAGGGCAGTTTTGCCGAGCTGGGCATCGGTGCCGCGGATCTCACGGCATCCTGGCGGCCAGGCAATCCGGGCATCAGCTATGCCCGCCTGCGCCGTGGCAGCGAAACCGAAATCGAACGCGGCATCAGCATCGATGCTTTCAGTCTTCTTCTGCTGCCATTTGCCGCCGGGATCGAAGAGCGCCGTTATGAAGCCACCAAGCTGCGCACCGCCACCGCGGTACTGGCGCTGGCGGCCCAGACCCGCAAGGCCTGGTATGAGGCGGTGGCAGCCGAGCAGACAGCGGTTTATGTCGGCCAGATCCGCGATGCGGCGGAGACGCAGGCAGAGCTGGCGCGCCGCATGAAACAGGTCGGCAATGCCAGCGCGCTCCGGCTGCTGCGCGAACAGATCTTCTATGCCGATGCCACCGCGCGGCTGGCGAAAAGCCGTGTCATGGCGGTGGCGGCACGCGAGCGTCTTACGCGGCTCATGGGCCTGTGGGGTCGCGATACGGCGTTTCAATTGCCAGACCGGTTGCCCGATCTCCCCGCCGCGCCGCGCAATGTGGAGAATATCGAGGCGGAGGCGATTGCCGGGCGGCTGGATGTGCAGATGGCGAAAGCCGATCTCGCCGCCACGCGCAAGGCCTATGGCCTGACCAATGCCACGCGCTTTATCAACGTGCTGGAGGTCGGCTACCAGCGCAACAGCCAGACCGGCAAGGCGGACCAGAAGGGTTACGACATCGCGCTGGAAGTGCCGCTGTTCGATTTCGGCGATGCCAGGGCGACGCGTGCCGAGCATTATTACCTGCAGGCCGTCAATGCCCTGGCCGATACCGCCGTGCAGGCGCGGTCAGCAGCACGCGAAAATTATCTGGCCTATCGCGCGGCCTATGACCTGTCGCGGCATTACCAGGTCGAGATCATCCCGCTGCGCCAGAAGGCCAGCGAGGAGATGGTGCTGCGCTACAACGGCATGCTGATCAGCACATTCGAACTGCTGGCCGATGCGCGCGAACAGATTGCCGATGTCTCGGCCGCACTGGAAGCCCAGCGCGATTTCTGGATCGCCGACACCGATCTCAGTTTTGTCACCATCGCGCCGGTCGACAGCGGCGGCATGTCGGGCAGCAGCAACAGCCTGCTGCCGCGCCGTTCGGCAGCGGCCGCGCATTAAGGAGAGCAGCCATGTTTACCAGACGCAATCTGATTGCCGCCGCAGCCACCTCCATCGGGGGTGTTGCCGCCGCCACCGTCGCCCGTTCGGCGCTGGCTGCCCTGCCCGAGCCCGCTGTCTCGCCCGGGCCGAAGATGGTGCCGCCACCGCAGCCCAGCACCGGGCGCCCTTTCAATCCGGTGGTGACGCTGAACGGCTGGTCGGCGCCCTGGCGCATCAACGGCCAATGGAAGGAATTCCATCTGGTGGCCGAACCGGTGGTGCGCGAAATCGCACCGGGCATGAAGGCCAATCTCTGGGGCTATAACGGCAGCAGCCCGGGCCCCACCATCGAGGCAGTGGAAGGCGATTACGTGCGCCTCTTTGTCACCAACCGGCTGCCGGAACACACCACCATTCACTGGCATGGCATGCTGCTGCCCAGTGGCATGGATGGCGTCGGCGGCCTGAGCCAGCCGCAGATCAAGCCGGGTGAAACCTTCGTCTACGAATTCCAGCTGCGCAAATCCGGCACCTTCATGTATCACCCGCATGCCGACGAGATGGTGCAGATGGCGATGGGCATGATGGGCTTGTTCATCGTGCATCCGCGCGATCCGAACCAGTATCGCGTCGACCGCGACTTCGCCTTTCTGATCAACGCCTATGCCATCGAACCCGGCGCCGCCACGCCGAAGGTGGCGGAAATGACCGACTTCAACCTCTGGACCTGGAACAGCCGGGCCTTTCCCGGCATCGATACCCTGCCGGTGCGGCTGGGCGATCGCGTGCGCATCCGCTTCGGCAACCTGACCATGACCAACCATCCGATCCACCTGCATGGCTACGACTTCGCCGTCACCTGCACCGATGGCGGCTGGGTCCCGCCGTCGGCGCGCTGGCCGGAAGTCACCATCGACGCGCCGGTGGGCGCCATGCGCGCGTTCGAATTCGATGCCAATGCGCCGGGCGACTGGGCCTTCCACTGCCACAAGTCGCATCACACGATGAATCCGATGGGCCATGGCGTGCCCACCATGATCGGTGTCGACCATCGCGGCCTCACGCCGCGGCTGGTGTCGCTGATTCCCGATTACATGACCATGGGCGAGCGCGGCATGGCCGATATGGGCGAGATGGAAATGCCGTTGCCCGACAACACGCTGCCGATGATGACCGGCCAGGGCCCGTTCGGCCCGATCGAGATGGGCGGCATGTTCACCGTGGTGAAGGTGCGCGACGGGCTGGCACGCGGCGATTATCGCGATCCCGGCTGGTACAAACACCCGCCCGGCACCGTGGCTTACAAGGTCGATGGCAGTGCAGCCGCGCCGGCTGCCAAGCCATCCCAGACATCAACCGAACACAAGCATTGAGGATATACCGATGGCTTCCCTTTTCCTGAAAGCAGCTTTTGCCGCCGCCGCATTCGGCGCCCTACCGCTCACCGCGGCCGCGCATGGTCCGGAACAGCATTCCCCGGTTGGCGAGCCCGGCAAGGCATCGGCCGTGTCGCGCACCATCGCGGTCAGCATGAGCGATCAGATGCGCTTCGCACCCGCCAGCATCGCAGTGAAGCGTGGCGAAACCATCCGCTTCGTGGTGAAGAATGACGGGCTGGAACCGCATGAATTCATGCTGGGTGAGATCAAGGCCCTGCAGGAGCATGCCGAGGTGATGCGCAAGCATCCCACCATGGTGCATGACGAGCCCAATGCCATCACGGTGGCGCCGGCGCATACCGGCGAGCTGATCTGGCATTTCACCACCGCCGGCCGCGTCGATTTCGCCTGCCTGATCCCCGGGCATTTCGAGAAGGGCATGAAGGGCGATATCCAGGTGCGGAGGTAAGCGATGCGGCTGGCAGCGGGCATTCTGATCGTGTTTACCGCTTTCGGCGCGCTGGCGCAGACCGGTCGTACCGAAGGCGAGATCCGCAAGATCGACAAGGACACCGGCAAGATCACACTGCGTCACGGCCCGATCGCCGGTGACCTGGAGATGCCGGCCATGAGCATGGTGCTGCAGGTGAAGGATGCGACGCTGCTGGAACGACTGAAGGTCGGCGACCGCGTCGCGGCAACCATCCTGAAAGAGAATGGCGTCTTCTTTATCCAGGCAGCCGAGACGCAGCCGCGCTGAGAATAGAGCCGGGATGACAGCCATGCCGCCATCCCGGCCCATGTTTCACGGTTGATTACTGGCCGAGGAATCCGCGAACCAGCGCCACCGTCGCCTTCGGATTCTCTTCCATGATCCAGTGGCCCGAATCCGGCACCACGCCTTCGGTGACATTATCGGCGGCGGCGCGCATCACCACGGCCATGGTCAGGCCAAAGCTCTTCTCGCCACCCAGTGCCAGTACCGGCATTTTCAGCTTGCCGCCGGCCGCCAGCATCGCCTTGTTGTCGATCGCATCCTGGTCGAAGGCAGCGAACTGCGCGAAGCCGGAATGCATCGCACCGGGCATGGCATAAAGCTTGGCGTAATGCTGGCGCGAGCTTTCGCTGAAGCGCTTTGGGTTGGCCGAGAATTCATTCCAGAAGCGGTCGAGATAGATGCGTTCGCGGCCCTTCACCAGACGCTCCATGTCGGGGCCACCGAAGCGGAAATGCCACAGCAGCGGATTCTTGAGGACATCTTCCCACGGCCCGATGCCCGGCACCGGCGCATCGATCAGCACGAATTTCTTCACGCGGGCCGGATACTGCGCGGCAAAGGCATAGCCCACCATGTTGCCGATATCGTGGGTGACCAGATCGGCATTGCTGATCTTCAGCGCATCCAGTACGCCGGCCACGTCATGGGCCTGGGTCTTCTTGTCGAAGCCGGTCTTGGGCTTGGCCGAGAGGCCGAGGCCGCGCAGGTCGGGCACCACCACGGTGTGGTCGCGCGCCAGCTCCACGGCCAGGGGCACCCACATGTCGCCGGTCTCGCCATAGCCATGCAGCAGCACGACCGCCGGACCCTTGCCGCCGACACGCACATGGATCGTTGTGCCGTTGCTGGCGATGGACTGGGTCTTGAAGCTCTTTGGATAGGTGACGGCCTGATCGGATGCAGCAAGTGCCGGCATGGCGATGGTGCTGATGGCGGCGAGTGCCAGCGCACCGGTCAGCAGGCTGCGACGCGGAAGAGAGGGGATCATGATTTGGAATCCTTTTGTATGAGGGGTCGGGCTCAGAGGTTGCTCATGCCGCCGTCGATGATCAGTTCGCTGCCCACCGTGAAGGCGGATTCATCGGAGGCGAGAAAGACCACGGCCTTGGCGATCTCGGACGGCTGGCCAAAACGCTTGGCGGGAATCTGGTCCATGATACCGCTGGCCATCGCCTTGAGATCGGCTTCCGACAGGCCCAGCTTACCGTAGAGCGGCGTCGAGATGGGGCCGGGGCTGACAGCATTCACGCGTATGCCGCGACCGATCAGTTCACCCGACAGCGTGCGCGCCAGCGAGATCAGGCCGGCCTTGGTGGCGGCATAGACACTGGAATTCGGCATGCCGATGCGCGCATTGATCGAGGTGTTGAGCACCACCGAGGCCGGATTGCCGAAGACCGGCAGCAGGGCCTGCACCAGGAAGAACGGGCCCTTCAGGTTGACGGCCACCGAACGGTCGAAGCCGGCCTCGTCCCAGGCTTCCACCGGGCGGAAGTCGGCGACACCCGCATTGACGAACAGGATGTCGAGCTTGCCGAAGGCCTGCTGCACCTGGCGGGCGATGTCCTGCTGGCTGGCGATATTGCCGGCATCGGCCTGCAGGATCAGCACGCCGGGGCCCAGGGCGGCGCGGGCGGCTTCGATGGTGGCCGGGTTGGTGCCGGTGATGGCGACGCGGGCACCCTCGGCGACGAACTGGCGGGCCGTTTCCAGGCCGATGCCGCTGGTGCCACCGGTGATGAGCGCGGTCTTGTTGGTCAGGCGGGTCATGATGGGGGTTCCTTCAGGTGGTGCGTTTGCGATGGCCCGAAGGTGCGCCTTTCACGAGTGAATGGAAATTATTGATATTGAATATAGTCCATGCATAAATGCATGAGATGAGCAGGCCGGCACTGGACTGGAGCGATCTGCGGGTTTTTCTGGCGATTGCCCGCGAGGGCACGCTGGGGGCTGCGGCGCGCAAGATCGGCCAGACCCAACCCACCATGGGCCGTCGCCTGCGCGCGCTGGAAGCCGCGCTCGGCCATGTGCTGTTCCAGCGCACCGCCGATGGCTTCGTGCTCACCGATGAAGGCGGCACGCTGCTCAGGCATGCCGAACGCATCGAGGCGGAAACACTCGCGGCGCAGCGCCAGCTGGCCGCCGGTGTGCATGACATCGATGGCCTGCTGCGTATCTCAACACTCGACTGGTTCGCCATCTACATGCTGGCGCCAGTGCTGTCGGAATTCGGCCTGCAGTATCCGAAGGCCAGCGTGGAACTGCTGACCGATGCACGGCTCTACAGCCTGCCGCGCCGTGAAGCCGACATGGTGATTCGCATGCGGCCGTTCGACGAGCCCGAAGTGATCGGGCGGCGTCTGGTCACGGTGCCCTATGCACTCTATGCGCCGATCGGCAGCGCGGTGCCCACCTTCGGTGATGGCGCCGGCCTGCGTGTTGTCACCATGCACGAAGCCTATGCCGGCCGCCCCGATGTCCTGTGGCTGCAGCGTGCGCTCCCCCATGCCACTGCCGGCTTCAGCAGCAACAATCTCGCCGTGCAGGCGCAGATGTGTGCCTGGGGCGCCGGCTATACCGTGCTGCCGCGGCCGGTCGGCGATGCCACGCCGGGCATTGCCGCGATTGATCTGGATGAGCCATTGCCGGGCCGTGACCAGTATATCGGCTATCATCGTGACCTGCGCCGCCTGCCGCGTCTGCGCGCGCTCATGGATATGATCGTCGCGCGTCTGGCGGACTGAAATATTACAGCGGCAGTTTGGCATTGCTTGCGACGCGGGCAGATCGCCGCCCGCTTTTCAGTCCCGAGATTGGATTTTCGGCAGATATGGCCTGACGACGGCGGCATTTCTGCGGTTTCGGGCTGAGGGCCAGCCGGGCCTCCTCTGGCATGCATCCTGCTAAGACTCTCGCATCCTGCCAAGAGCGGGTCGATGTCCGCTCCGGAGTCTGTGTGCATGTCCGAGTCCGTTCCCGTTGCCGCCGGTTACGCGCCAGCCGCCGCATCCGATCATGTCGTCACCCTGCCGGCGCGGCCCGAACCGCTGCGGTTGAAGCCGAGTGAAACGGCACTGATCATTGTCGACATGCAGAATGCCTATGCCTCGCCCGGCGGTTATCTGGATCGTGCCGGTTTCGACATCGCCGGCACCGAGACCGTGATCGCGCAGATCGCCCGTACCGCGGCGGCAGCGCGGGCGGCGGGTATTCCGGTAATCTATTTCCAGAATGGCTGGGACCAGGATTACATCGAGGCCGGTGGTCCGGGCTCACCCAACTGGCATAAATCGAATGCGCTGAAGACCATGCGGCGCAAGCCGGAACTGGCCGGGCAGTTGCTGGCGAAAGGCGGCTGGGATTATGCGCTGGTCGATGCGCTGGCGCCGCAGCCCGGCGATATCGTGGTGCCCAAGCCGCGTTACAGCGGATTCTTCAACACCAATATCGACAGCCTGCTGCGGTCGCGCGGCATCCGCACGCTGGTCTTCACCGGCATTGCCACCAATGTCTGCGTCGAATCCTCGCTGCGCGATGCTTTCCATCTCGAATACTTTGGCGTTGCGCTCGCCGATGCCACCCATGCGGCCGGCCCGGATTTCGTGCAGGCCGCAGCACTTTACAATATCGAAACCTTCTTCGGCTGGGTGTCTACCGTGGCCGATTTCTGCGGCACCGTGGCGCAGAGTCCGCCGGCGGACGCCTGACGCCATCCGCCCCGCAACATTCCTGGGAGTTCCTGCATGCCGATGATGGCTGTCATTCCGCCCGGTTCGGGCAAACCGCTCGCGCCCTATTCGCCCGGCACACTGGCCGATGGCGTGCTCTATGTCTCCGGCACGCTGCCGTTCGACAAGGCCAATAATGTGCTGCATGTCGGCGATGCCGCGGCGCAGACCCGTGTTGTGCTCGACACGATCAAAACGGTGGTGGAGGCCGCCGGCGGCAGCATGGCGGATATCACCTTCAACTCGATCTTCATCACCGACTGGGCCAACTACGCGGCGGTCAACGCCGTCTATGCCGAGTATTTTCCCGGCGACAAGCCGGCGCGCTATTGCATCCAGTGCGGCCTGGTCAAACCCGACGCACTGATCGAGATCGCCAGCATCGCCCATATCGGCAGCAAGGACTGACGCAGCGTGCAGTACGAGGTTCATGGCCGCAAGGATGCGGCCGCCACGGTGCTTCTGTCCGCCGGCCTTGGCGGGCTGGGCAGTTTCTGGCTGCCGCAGCTGGCAGCGCTGACCGAACAATTCCGCGTGGTGCTCTATGATCATCGCGGCACCGGGCAGAATGCCGGCCCGCTGCCTGATGGCCATGACATCGCTGCCATGGCCGATGATGTGGTGCAGATTCTGGATAGTCTTGGTGTTGCCCGCGTTCATATGGTCGGCCATGCGCTCGGCGGCCTGATCGGCCTTGAGCTGGCGCTGCGTGCACCGGCGCGGCTTGATCGCCTGGTGCTGGTCAATGCCTGGAGCCGGGGCGAGGCGCATACGGCGCGCTGTTTTGCCATGCGCCGGCAATTGCTGCTGCATGTCGGCGTGGAGGCCTATCTGCAGGCGCAGCCGATTTTCCTCTATCCAGCGGCATGGCTGGCGCAGCGCAGCGCGCAGCTGGCCGAGGAGGCGGTGCAGGCGCAGCGGCACTTCCAGGGCAGTGCCAATCTGCTCAAGCGTATCGATGCCCTGCTCAGCTATGACGCCAGCGACCGGCTCGACCAGGTCATCGCGCCCACCCTGGTGGCGGCATCGCGTGATGACATTCTGGTACCCTGGACTGCCTCGCAGAAGCTGGCGGCAGGCCTGCCGCAGGCCCGCTTCTGGCTCACCGCCGAGGGCGGTCACGCCTGCACGGTCAGCGACCCGGCGCCCTTCAACCGCCGCCTGGTCGAGTTCCTCACTGCCGGCTGAGGCGTCAACGCCCGGTCATCTTCTCGCCGACCCGCTCGTGCAGTTCGGCCACTTCCGGTGTCAGGGCCTCGCCGAAATCGGCCATCTCGAACAGTGGCCGGATCTCGATCTCGCTCGGACCCGGCATCGGGTTGGGACAGCGCTTCACCCAGGCGACCGCATCGGCCATATCTTTCACCTGCCAGATCCAGAAACCGGCGATCAGCTCGCCGGTTGCGGCAAACGGCCCGTCGATGACCGTGCGGTTCGGGCCATCGAAGGCCACGCGCTTGCCCTTCGATGACGGATGCAGGCCGTCGCCGGCCTGCATGATGCCGGCATTGACCAGCTCCTCGTTATACTTGCCCATGGCTTCCAGCAGCTCGGTCGACGGCATGATGCCCGCTTCGCTGTCTTTCGTTGCCTTCACGATCACCATCACGCGCATTGTCTGTTCTCCTCTGAAAAGAAACCGGGTTAAGCCGTCATCAGGCTGTCGAGCTTGTCGAGGCTGGTGCTCCAGCCTTCTTTCATGCCGTCACGAGCCGCCGACCATTCCGGCGCCAGCTGCAGCAGGGTGCTTTCCAGACGCAGCTTGGTCTTGCCATCAGGCGTCGCCTCAAAGGTGACGATGTGAAAGCCCTCGACCAGATAGCGGCCGGTATCATCCTTCACCCAGGTGGTGCAGACGATCTTCGAAGGCGTGACGATCTCATGGTACATGCCGCCCATCGGCTGCACATGACCATCGGGCGCCTGCATATGCACCAGCCAGGCGCCGCCGGGCCGCGCATCCAGCTGGCAGACCGGTGCGGTATAACCTTTCGGTCCCCACCACTGCGCCATCTGCTGCGGATCGATCCAGGCACGGAAGACACGATCGCGCGGCGCGTTGAACACGCGGTTGAGCACCAGGTCGGGGGCCTTGTCGGGTTTCGGTGTTGCGGACATCGGATGCAGTCTCCTTTCCGGGTTCAGGGTGTTTCGGCCAGTGTCTTCAGATCGGCCAGGCCAGCTTCGAAATCGCCGCCGACCATCCGATCGAAGTTGAAGACCAAGTGCACCAGCTTGAACATCAGGGTGAGCGGCCCGGTCATCGCCCAGGTCACCGTGGTGCTGTCGCCGTTCGGCTCCAGCGTGAAGTCGGCACGGTTGGTGCTTTCGAAGGGCCTGACGAAATCCAGCCGCATGGCGATTTTGCTGCTTGGCATGCTCTCGATGATTTCCAGGCTGCCGGCGCCGATCTCCTTGTTGCCATCCCAGGCATAATGCGCGCCTTTGCCAGCGGCCGGGCCGCTGTAGCGGCGCTGCATGTCGGGGTCTTTCTTCTCGTAGGGCGACCAGCCGCGCCAGGCCTGCAGATCATTGATCAGCGGGAAGATCTTTTCCGGCGGGGCCTTGATGCTGGCCGAGCGCTGCACGCGGAAGGTATCGGGCCGCGTGGCGGCATAGGCCAGCACGCCAAGAATGGCGACGACGAGGATGATGGCAATGGCGATGAGAATTTTCAGCATGGCTTGGTCTTTCGATGGTGTGGGCAGGGGTGGGGTTACGCGCCGCGGTGGTTCTGATCGGTGTCCGGCTGGGGCTGCAGCTGTTCGAGATAGGCATGCAGGCGCTCCATGCTGTCGTCCCAGAAGCGGCGATAGGTCTGCAGCCAGCCGGCCAGCTCGCGTAAGGGTGCGGCCTCCAGCCGGCAGTCGCGCCATTGCGCCCGCCGGTGCCGCGACACCAGCCCGGCGCGTTCCAGCACCGTCAGGTGTTTCGACGCAGCCGGCAGGCTGAGGCCGAGCGGCGCCGCCAGGCTGCCGACCGGCGCCGGGCCCTGGGCCAGCCGCGCCAGGATGGCACGCCGGGTCGGGTCGGCCAGCGCCGACAGGGTGGCGCTGAGATGGTCGGGGACAAGGCGGTCTGGCGCCGGTGACATTCTGTATTTTCCAGTCAGGTTAAATAACTGATAGGTTAAATACAGAAGGCGCGCCGGTCCGTCAAGCCGGATTTTCAGGCTTCGCGCAGGAGGGCTTGCGGTCGGAAAATCCAACTGCAGGAGGAATCGGGGCGATGGCTATTCTGGGGTAAAATCGCCCGTAAAACGGCTCGATATGCCCATAGCAGGCAGTCTGACAGGCGTGTTGCAGGGAGATTCCATGCAAAACAGCTCGAAACACTCCTGGAAGAGGCTGTTTTAAGCGGGCTTAAGGCTGTTTTTGTCGAAATAAGCCCATTTTTGACCAGAGTTCCCTGAAATTATGGGCAAAAACGCGGTTTTTGCGCAAATGCGAGCAACGCGGTAAACGCTGTTTCCGGTGTGGTTCGGGCCCGTTTCAGGTCATCGGCACCATGACGTGCTTGGCGTAGCCCGGCCGCTGGGCCAGCCGGTCATGCCAGGCTCTCAGATGCGGCAGATCGGGGCGGGTGATCGGGAAAACCAGCCAGCGCTGCAGCTGACAGGCGGCCGGGATATCGCCCATGGTCAGCCGGTCCCCGGCTACGAAGGGCCGGCTGGCCAGGTGGGCATCCAGCCGGGCCCAGTATTCGGCGGCCTGGTCCTCGGCCCGGGTCATGGCATTGAGGTCGGCATTGACCGGATCGCGCACGAAGCCCCAGAACAGCACCCGCATCGGCTCGCCGATCAGACTGGAGGCCCAGTCCATCCAGCGGTCCGCCAGGCTGCGCTGTGCCGGATCGGCCAGCCACAGGCCGGTACCGGCGGCGTCGTACCTCGCAGCGAGATAGCGCAGCATGCTGTTGCTTTCCCAGTGGATGCTGCCATCGGCATCGACCAGCACCGGCACCAAGCCATTGGGATTCATCGCGCGATATTCCGGCGTGCCGTTGCCGCCGAATGCGCCGCCGACATTGATCTGCTCATAGACCAGCCCAAGCTCGTCGGCCGCCCACAACACCTTCTGGACATTGACAGAACTGGCGCGGCCCCAGATTTTCAGCATGGCGATTCGTTGCTCCCTCAAGCTTTTTCGTTCGTCCGAATACGACTAGACTCTGCCGCCATGCGCAAGCTGTACCATCTCTGGCTCTCCCCGCAGTCCCGCAAGGTCCGCGTCCTCCTCAAGGAGAAGGCGCTCGAATTCGATCTCGAGGTCGAGAAGCTGTGGGAGCGGCGACCGGAATTCCTCGCCATGGACCCGAGCGGCAATGGCCCGGTGCTGGTGGAGCATGACGGCCGCGTGCTGGCCGACAGCCAGGCGATCTGCGAATACCTCGACGAGGTCTATCCCAACAAGATGCTGCTCGGCTTCGATCCGCCGAGCCGGGCCGAGACGCGCCGGCTGGTGTCGTGGTGGGATCACAAATTCGGGCCTGAAGCCTCCGAGCCGCTGGTGTTCGAGAAGGTGATGAAGCGCTTCATGGGCATGGGCCATCCGGAATCCGCCGTGATCCGCATCGCGCACCAGAACATGAAGATCCATCTCGACTACATCGCCTGGCTCACCGAGCGCCGCAACTGGCTCGCCGGCGACGATTTCTCGCTCGCCGATATCGCGGCCGCGGCGCATATCAGCTGCCTCGACTATCTCGGCGACGTGTCCTGGGCCGATCATCCCGGCGCCCATGACTGGTATGCACGGGTCAAGTCGCGGCCCAGTTTCCGTCCGCTGCTGGCCGATCATATCCCCGGCCTGCCGCCGCCCAAGCATTACGCCGATCTGGATTTCTAAAAACCGACCCAACCCAGGAGATTACCCATGAGCATCCGTCGCATCGATGTTGGCCCCCGCATGAGCCAGGCCGTGGTGCATGGCAACACCGTGTATCTGGCCGGCCAGGTCGCCGCCGATCCGAAGGCCGATGTCACCGGCCAGACCGAGCAGATTCTCGCGCAGATCGACAAGCTGCTGAAGGAAGCCGGCACCGACAAGACCAAGATCCTGTCGACCAACATCTGGCTTGCCAGCATGAGCACCTTTGCCGACATGAACAAAGCCTGGGATGCCTGGGTGCCGAAGGGCAACACACCGGCGCGCGCCACCGTGGAGTCCAAGCTGGCGGCGCCGGACTACAAGGTCGAGATCGCCTGCATTGCCGCGATCGGTTGATCCAGACGACCTGAAGACACGGATCCGCCAGCAGGCGCTGGCGGAAGGATTCGATGCGGTCGGCTTTACATCGGCCGACCGCATCGGCCCCGAACTGGCCGCACGGCTCGACGAGTTCATGGCGCTGCAGCGTCACGGCGAGATGCGGTGGCTGGAAGACAAGGCCGAGCGCCGCCGCCACCCCAATGCCTTATGGCCCGAAGCACGCGGTATCATCGCTCTGGGCCTGAATTACGGCCCTGAGCGCGATCCGCTGGATGTGCTGCTGCACAAGGATCGCGCCGCGATCTCGGTCTATGCGCAGGGGCGCGACTATCATCTGGTGGTCAAGAAGAAGCTGAAAAGCCTGGCCGGCTGGCTGCACCGTCATGCCGGCAACGAGGTGAAGGTGTTTGTCGACACCGCGCCCTTGATGGAAAAGCCGCTGAGCGCCGCGGCCGGCATCGGCTGGCAGGGCAAGCACACGAATTTGGTGTCGCGCGATTTCGGCTCCTGGCTGTTTCTGGGCCTGATCCTCACCACGGCCGAATTGCCGCCCGATGATGCGGAAATCGATCACTGCGGGTCGTGCAGCAGCTGCCTCGACATCTGCCCGACCCAGGCGTTTCCCGCGCCCTACCAGCTCGATGCGCGACGCTGTATTTCCTATCTCACCATCGAATATGACGGCGTGATCGACGCGGAATTCGCAGGCGCGATGGGCAACCGCATCTATGGCTGCGATGACTGCCTTGCCGTCTGTCCGTGGAACAAGTTCGCATCTGCCGCGCGCGAAATCACGCTGCAAAGCCGGCCGGAGCTGGATGCGCCGCTGTTGCTGGAGCTGGCTGCGCTCGATGATGCCGGTTTCCGTGCGCGTTTCGCCACCACGGCAGTCAAGCGCATCGGGCGTGACCGCTTCGTGCGCAATGTCTGCGTCGCGCTGGGCAACAGCGGCGATGCCGCCGCGATTCCGGTGTTGCAGCGATTATCGAACGATGCGGCGGCGGCGGTGCGGGCGCAGGCCGCGCAGGCGCTGAAGGGCCTGGCTAATCCGGCCTGACGTCCATCTGCTCGATATACTGGCCGGCGGAAATCGCCGCCGGCGTATCGGGCGCCAGCAGGCGCACCTGGATCAGGTCTTCGCGGGCGCCGCGCTTGTCGCCCTTGCTGAGCCGCAGGATGCCGCGCTCCAATAAAGCCTCCGGCAGGCGCGGCTGGATCGCCAGTGCGGTTTCGGCATCTTCCAGCGCGCCGCTCATGTCGCCGGTCTGGCGGCGGGCCGCCGCGCGCAGCGCCAGGGCATCCTCACGCGTCGGATCGGCCGAGAGCGCGATATCGAGATCCTTGCGCGCCGCGGCATAATCGTTCAGCGCCGCAGAGGCCAGGGCGCGGTCGATCAGCAGGTCCGGCGTATCGGGGGCCGCCTTCAGTGCGATGTCGAGCAATTGTCTGGCGCGCTGCGGCTGTTCGGCCAGCAGCCAGGCATTGGCCGCCTGGTCGAGGATCGCCACGGTCAGATGCGGCGCCTGCTTCTCGGCCAGTGGCAGCAGTTTTTCCAGCCGGTCGGCGGCATCGCCGTAATGCTTCAGCTCCACCAGCGCCAGCGCCGCGCAATGCTGGGCCGGCAGGCCGCCGCCGGTGGCCTGCCAGAGCTGGGCATGGGCAAAGCCGTCTTCCGGATTCTTGCGCACTGCCGCCAGGCAGTCCTGATAGGCGGCATCCTGCAGCACGGTCGAGCGCTGGGTCGCCTGCTGCGCCCTGACAGCGAGCGGCAGAATCAGCAGCACACCAAGGCTGGCGAATGCCGTCAGGCGCATTATCTTGAGGGCAGGAAGCATGGCGCGGCAGAGTGGCGCCGTGGCATGGCAAAAGCAAGGCATCGGGCAAAGCAAGGTATCGGACTGCGATGGGTGACACACTGTTCTGCTTCGGGCTGGGTTTCAGCGCCAAGGTGCTGGCCGCCCGGCTGCATGCCGAAGGCTGGGATGTGATCGGCACCAGCCGCAGTCTGGAAAAAGCGGCCAATCTCGCTGCCCTTGGTTATGACAGCCATGTTTTCGACGGCACTGCGCCGCTCAGCGATCCTTCCGTGCTGGCACCGGCAACGCATATGCTGATCTCGGTGCCGGCCGAGGAAGACGCCGATGCCGTGCTGCGCTGGCACAGCGAACATATTGCGCGGCTGCCGAACCTGAAATGGCTCGGCTATCTCTCCACCACCGGGGTCTATGGCGACCGTGCCGGTGGCTGGGTGGATGAAACCACGCCGATCAATCCGACCCAGGGGCGCAGCAGGCGCCGCGCCGAAGCCGAGGCCGGCTGGCTGCGACTGCAGGCCGAGCATGGCGTGCCGGTGCATGTGTTCCGGCTCGCCGGTATCTACGGTCCGGGCCGCAACCAGCTGGAAGGCATCAAACGCGGCACGGCGCATCGCATCAACAAGCCGGGCCAGGTGTTCTGCCGCATCCATGTCGCGGATATTGCCAGTGTGCTGCAGGCCTCGATGGCCCGGCCCAATCCCGGCGCGATCTATAATCTGGCCGATGACGAGCCGGCCCCGCCGCAGGATGTGGTGGCCTATGCCGCCGAATTGCTGAAGCTGCCGGTGCCGCCGGAGATTCCTTTCGCTGCGGCAAATCTCTCGCCGATGGCGGCGAGCTTCTATGCCGACAGCCGCCGCGTGCGCAACGACCGTATCAAGACCGAACTGGGCGTGACGCTGCAATACCCGACCTATCGCGAAGGCCTGGCGGCCCTCTTGTGAGCTATCACTTGGGAATGATAATGCGAGACTACAGGATAATCGCGATATGCTGCATGTTGATCTTATCGGCTTGCGGTAATCGAGGAGAGTATCCTGCCTCGTCAATCAAGATTAGACCGTCCTCAACCGCGGCACTGGCGACAATAGAGAATTTGGCAAAAATAGAGAATCTGCTGGAAACAAGCGGGTACCAGAAAATTGTCAATTATCCACTCGATGGTAAGAGGGGATATTTATCTGGTGAAGGAGAGGTTGAAATTTACCATGCTTATCGCCTGACGAATAACATAGCGGCGGTAGTGGCTAGGCCCTTCGATCTCGTGGGCGGTACTATTTTGCAGGTATCAAGCAGAACAACTTTAAAAGATGCCCAATACATTCCATCGATAGATGGGCGACTTTCCATTTTCATGACTGAATGGACTAAACGTGGGGAGCCATTCTCTCCTGCAGCAAGAGAGGCATTTGAAGATTTAGCGGCGAAATTGAAAAGCACCTTTGGTAATAAGAGTGTTGAAGTGCCGGACAATTGGGGTGATGCGATAATATTTTACACGAAAGATGGCCAGCCCTTGCCAAGGTAAGGAAAATGACAGTCACCGCGCAGAATTCTGCATAGCAGCTAAATGTCTGGCCGCCATTTCCAGCTTTTCCGGGTCAACTAGGCGGTGGATTGCTGGTTGCAGGTCATGGCATAGAAGTTCGTCAGCTCTTCGCAGTCCCGATCACAGCAGGCCCAGCACGGCTTCCGTCAGCAGGGCGAGATCCTGCGGCCTGGAGAGGCGGTGATCGCCATCGCGAATCAGCGTCAGCCGCGTATCGCCGCCCTGGAAGGCGGCGGCGGTCTTCACCGCGTGCATATAAGGCACATCGGGATCTTCCATGCCCTGCAGGATGCGCACCGGCCGGTCATAGGCGATGCCCGGCTTGAGGATCATGTGCTCGCGGCCTTCGGTGATCAGCTTCAGCGTATATTCATAGGGCTGGTCGGAATATTGCGACGGTTCGCGCAGGATGCCATCCCGCAGCAGCACAGCGCGTTGCTGCTCGCTCATGCCGGCCCACATCAGGTCTTCGGTGAAATCCAGCGCCGGGGCGATCAGCACCAGGCCGGCAGTACGGTCGGGCAGCGCGAGGGCGGCCAGCGTGGCGAGCCAGCCACCCATGCTGGAGCCCACAATGATCTGTGGCCCGACACAGACCTCGCGCAGCACCGCCAGCGTGTCTTCTTTCCAGCGGCCGATAGTGCCATCGAGAAAGGCCCCATCTGACTGGCCATGACCGAAATAATCAAACCGCACAAAGCCCAGACCCTGCTGCTGCGCCGCTGCCTCCAGCGCCATGGCCTTGGTGCCGGTCATGTCGGATTTGAAACCGCCGCAGAACAGGATACCGGGTTTGTCGGCGCGCCTGGCGGCCGTGGCACAATAGGCGAGGCGGGTGCCGTCGGGCCTGGACAGATACTGTGTTTCGCTCATCCGCTCTATCTAGCGCCTTCCGGGCGTGGTTTCCATGCCGCGGCGCGCAGGCGGGCGGTTTCCTGCTGGTCGGGCGGCAGGGTCGCCGCCAGGCTGACGCGGGCACGTTCGGCGGGTGCGTAGTTGCGACGCGCCGCAATGGTGAACCAGGTCAGCGCCGCCACCTTGTCGATCGCCACGCCGCGGCCGTCGCGCAGCAGGACGGCGAGGTTGTTTTGCGACACTTCATGCCCCTGTTCGGCATTGCGCTGAAACAGCGCGGCGGCACGCGCCTCATCTTTGGGAACGTAGCTGCCGGCCAAAAGGGCAAAAGCGACATCGAAGCGCGACACGATATCGCGTGTTGCCGTGGCACGGTCGAGCATGGCCTGCATCCGGGCGGGATCGGGTGTCATGCCATAGCCCTTCCAGGCCGCTTCGGCGAGATAGAGCTGGGCGCGGATATTCCCATTGTTGGCACCGGCCTGCAGATCGGCCACGGCATCGCGCAGCACCGGGGCCGGGCTGGTTTTCGGCGGCGCGCGTGGATTGATCTGGCGGCGTTTTTCCTCGATCAGGCCATCGGCCACCGTGAGCGCGGCAAGCCGCGACATGCCCGGCCGAATGCGCTGATCATACAGGCTGAGCAGCATCACCTGATCGGCCTCGGTGAGGTCGGCCACCGTGGTGTAATAGCTCAGCACCGAATGCAGGCTGTGCGGATGGTTCAGCAGGCCGAAGCTGTGCAGGATTTCATGCCGCACGCAGCGCTCGATATTGGGCGCGGCCAGATTGATCTGCAGGTTCACATGCTGGATATG
>NZ_CALRUC010000074.1:0-21254 GCF_943371255.1 Ferrovibrio terrae
CTCCCTGTTTGGCGGGCCGGACACTTTCGGCCCGATTACCGACCGTCCTTGCAGACTCGCGCTGCGTCAGACGATGGGGGGAGATTACGGGATCAGGTTAACCAGAACAACGACCGATAAAGAAAAGCCCCGACAGAGCGGGGCTTTTCCATAGTACGTATACAGAAAGTCTTTAGGCGATTTATTAGCCCTTCTTTGCTGCCGGCTTGCGCTGGCTGACAGCCGACATGAAGTTGTCGAAGGTGCCTTCTGCAACGCGGAACCACAGCAGCTGTTCATCGCGATACTTCAGCCAGGGCTCGTAGACCTTCTTGAACTTCGGGTTCGCTGCCGCGACTTCGGCGTAAACCTGATTGGCCGCATCGAAGCAGGCTTCCATCACCGGGCGCGGGAACGGACGCAGCTGCGTGCCACTGGCAACCAGCTTGCGCAGGGCCACCGGATTCTGCGAGTCATACTTTGCCAGCATGGTGAGCGTGGAGTCAGCGCAAGCGGTCTCGATCGCAGCCTGGTAGGCCGGTGGCAGGCTCGCCCACTGCTGCTGATTGATCATAAGGGAAACCTGCGGGCCACCTTCCCACCAACCCGGATAGTAGTAGTACTTGGCGACCTTGTTGAAGCCGAGCTTCTCGTCGTCATACGGCCCGACCCATTCGGCTGCGTCGATGGTGCCCTTTTCCAGTGCCGGATAGATGTCGCCACCGGCGATCTGCTGCGGCACCACGCCCAGCTTGGTCAGGATCTGGCCGGCAATGCCGGCGATGCGGAACTTCAGGCCCTTCAGATCTTCAACGGTCTTGATTTCCTTGCGGAACCAGCCGCCCATCTGCGTGCCGGTGTTGCCGGCCGGGAACTGAACGATGTTGTAGTCCTTGAAGAACTCACGCATCAGTTCCATGCCGCCGCCGGTGCGCATCCAGGAATTCTGCTGGCGCACATTCAGGCCGAATGGCATGCAGGCATCGAAGGCAAAGGTCGGATCCTTGCCGACATAGTAGTAGCTGACGGTGTGGCCGGCTTCGACCGTACCGGCCTGGACAGCATCGAGAACCTGCAGGCCGGGGACGATTTCGCCCGCGGCAAAAACGCGGATCTGGAACTTGTTGTCGGTCAGCTCGGCCACGCGCTTGGCGATAACTTCAGCCCCGCCATAGATGGTGTCGAGGCTCTTCGGGAAGCTGGACGCAATACGCCATTTGATTTCAGGCTGGCTCTGGGCGAGTGCCGGACTCGGGAAGCTGGCAGCAGCACCGATGCTGCCGGCGCCTGCAACTGCAGCGCCTGCAAGGAATTTACGACGAAGCATGGTTTTTTCTCCCTAGGGATTGGTGGCCGGTATTCCGGTCTGGGAATGGGCGCAACAACGTGGTGTATACGGAGAATCCGCATACGGTCGGGAAAAATACCCCCGCTCGGTGCCCGAGGCAAGAAACTGGGGGTCAGACCAAGGTGGGTACGGCGGGGGCCGGCTGGGGCACCGGCTCGGCCTGCGGGGCGAGGCGGCGCCAGCCCTCCTGGCTTAGGGCTTCCAGAGGCCGGAAGCGGCTTTTGTAGGCCATCTTCCGGCTCTCGGAAATCCAGTAGCCCAGATAGACGTAAGGCAGACCCAGATCGCAGGCGTTCTGGATATGCCAGAGGATGATAAAGCTGCCCGGACTGCGATCCTCGAAATCAGGGTCGAAATAACTGTATACCAGCGACACGCCGTCGCTCATCTCGTCAATCAGGCAGACTCCGAACAGCCGGCCATCGGCATTGCGGAACTCGGTCAGACCGCTGCGGACCGGGCTGTCCTCGACCATGGCGCGATAATCGGCAAATTCCATGTCTGCCATGCCGCCGCCATCATGACGGGCGGTCACATAACGGCGGAACACCTGGTAATGCTCGCGGGTGGCATAGGCGGGCAGGCGGCGGGCCAGCACGCCTGCATTGCGGCGCAGGATGCGGCGTTGGGCCTGATTGGGTTCAAACTCTGCGGCCGGCACGCGCACCGGCACACAGGCATTGCAGTTTTCGCAAGCAGGTCGATAGGCCAGATCCTGGCTGCGGCGAAAGCCGGCTTGGCTGAGCGCATTATGCAGCCCGTCCGGGTCATCGCCGGCGAGCAGAGTCACCACTTTGCGCTCCAGCCGGCCCGGTAGATAGGGGCACGGTGTGGGTGGGGTGGCGAAGAAGTGCCGCAAAGGTATCTGCAGCCGATGTTTCACGTCGCAGTCCATCCACTCAAGAGTCGAAAACAGATTAGCGTAATTGACCGGCTTGGGGAGGGGGTATTCTGCGCTTTTATTGTCACACCCGGCGCACGACCATGGTGCCGCACAGCAGGTCGTGCAGGCAGCGCCGCCGGTTGCTGAACAGCGGCCAGAGCAGGATCAAACCGCCGGTGAAGCTGGTCGTCACATAAAACACGGCGGTGTGGAGCAGGGCCTGAAGATAGCCCGGTTTGCCGCCACTCCAGACCCGTACCTCCAGGCCGAACAGGCGCATACCCGGGGTTGCAGCCGCAGAGCTGCCGATGGTGAGGGTGTGATAGGCCACCGGAATGGCGGCGGCGATCAGGATCAGAAGGGGCGTGAGCAAGCCAAACGTTGCCACGGTGAGTACGACCAGGGCCACTTTGTAGAGGAAGAACAGGCCCAGAAGCACGATCAAGTCAATCAGATACGCAAAGGCCCGTCGCCACAGCAGGCCCTCGAAACGGGCCGGATCTGCGAAGGGATCGAGGACCGGTACCGCGATAGAGGTGAGATCAGATGATGAGGGCTGTTGCGTCACGCGATCTTACCGGCTCGGCATGATGCGGATCTGGCTGTTCGACCCCGGGCCGCTGAGCCCGGGCGGCGGCGGCGGCGGCGGCGGTGGGTTGCGCAACGCGCCGGGCCGGATGACGCCAGGCTGGAAACCGCCACTGCTGCTGCCGGCTCCGGCACCACCACCGGCTCCACCGGCAGTGTTGCTGCCAGGCTTCGGCACATCGCTGAGCAGAAGGATGGCGATGCGGCGATTGCGCGCATCAAGCGGGTTGTCCTTGATCAGCGGGTCCTGGTCGGCATTACCGGTGACCTGACGGATACGCTCAGTCGGCACGCCAGCCTCAATCATCGCGCGCCGTGCCGCATTGGCACGATCAGCGGAGAGTTCCCAATTGGAATACGCGCCCTGGCCACGGAAAGGCTGCGCGTCGGTGTTGCCACTGATTGCCAGCTTGTTCGGAAGTTTTGAAACCGCCTGCGCGACCTGCTGCATCAGGCGGCGGGTTTTGTCGCTCATGCCAGCACTGCCGGACGGGAACATGGAAGACTGTTCCTCGTCGACAAGCTGGATGCGGAAGCCTTCCGGGGTGTTGTCGAACACGATCTGCTTGGACAGCTCGGACAGTTGCGGGTTTTCCTGAATCGCCTGACGGATCTGAGCTTCAACCTCGCGGAAGTTTTCGGCTTCGGCCTGTGCCACGCGCTCGCGGGCGGCCTGTGCATCGATCTGCTGCAGGTCGAGAACCTGCTCCTGGCCGCCGCCCTGGCCTTCCTGGACCTGCTGGCCTGCGCCGCGCTGAGCGGCCTCGGCCGGGTCAGGGAAGCGGTCGCCCTGAGTGCCCGGAGCCGGCGGTGGCTGGCGCGAGTCGGGATAGCGTTGATCGTATTGCGGCTGATCCGGCTGATCACTCTTTTCGGAGGAGGGACCGATCACCATCGAAGGCAGGCCAAAGCTGGAAATCTTGCCACCGTCTTCCAAGATGGTGCGACCGCCCATCACGCCGCCGGCACCCGACAGGCTGCGGCTGACCGAGGCGGGCGAGAAATAGTCGGCAACGCCTTTCTTCTGCTCGTCGGTGGTGACGTTGAGCAACCAGAGCAAGAGGAAGAAGGCCATCATCGCGGTCACGAAATCCGCGTAAGCCACCTTCCAGGCGCCGCCATGTGCGGAGTGGACGCCCTTCTTGATCTTCTTGACGATGATAGGGCGTTCGCCATCGAGACCGGCCATCGCTCAGCGCTCCGCGATCGTCAAACCGACTGCACTTTGCTGGTCGCTTCTTCAACTTCGTAGAAGCTCGGCCGCACATTCGACATCAGCGACTTGCGTGCGAACTCAACTGAAACCGCCGGCGCATAGCCCTGCAGATGTGCGAGCAAACCAGCTTTTATGCACATCAGGTATTTGCTGTCATGTTCCATCGTTGCCTTGCAGGCCGCGGAAATCGGCGAAACGATGCCATAAGATATCAAAATTCCGAGGAAGGTACCGACTAGTGCGCCGCCGATCAGCTTGCCAAGTACTTCGGGCGGTTCGCTGATCGAGCCCATGGTCTTGATAACACCGAGCACGGCGGCAACGATGCCGAGCGCCGGAAAGCTTTCGCCGAAAGCGTTGATCGCCGATTGGGCAAGGTGATCTTCCTGGTGATGGACTTCCAGCTCCATGTCCATCAGGGATTCCATCTCATGCGGGTTCTCGCTGCCCAGTGTCATAAGGCGCAGATAGTCGCAGATGAAATCCATGGCATGGTGGTCGCCCATGAACTTGGGGAACTGAGTGAAGAGTTTGCTCTCTTCCGGCTTTTCGATGTGTTGTTCCAGGGCCAGCATGCCCTTGCTCTTGGCGAGCTTGAACACGCTGTACATCATCGACAGCAGTTCGAGGTAATCGTCCTTGGTGTATTTCGGGCCCTTGAAAGCGGTCTTGAAGCCGTTCAGGCCGGATTTCAGCACCGGCTTCGGGTTGCCCACGATGAAAGCGCCGACGCCGGCGCCGCCGATGATAACCAACTCGAACGGCTGCCACAGCACGGCGAGTTTGCCGCCCATGGCAACATAGCCACCGAGCACGCAGCCCAGACCGACAATAGAGCCGATAATAATCAGCATCTTGACTCTCCATGCCGTGCCCTGCCGATTTCGCGGACGCGAATCTGCCCAGGCACGCAACCCAGCCTTTCTTATCGTATGCGGGGGGTAAATAGAATATTGAAAAGGGGTAATGGTTTATGCCGGATTGCCGGTTGGAGACCCTTTTGGCGCTTACTGGCGGGTGGTTAGGCGCAGGCGTCCCTGGGCTCCGGCCTCAAAATCGGCCTGCCGCATCGACATGGGGATGTAGTCGACGGCTGCCCAGGGGGTGGCAAAATCCCGGTAATGTGGCGACAGGACATGGCCGGACTGGCCGGTCGAATGCATGAATTGCGAGCGGTTTAGATCGGCCAGATCGTAGATCGCCCGCAGGGAGGCAGCATGATGGTTGCCGAACGGGTCGGCCTCGTTCCCCATGTCGCTCCGGCCCACGTTGATGGTGAAGGCATCGCCCGGCGTGGGCACGCTGACCTCGAACAGGCGGCGTAACACAGGAATGTTACTGAATGGCCGATGCGGCGCCCGGGTCGCATGGGCATCGCCCCAGCGCCAGCGGGCCAGATCGGACCCGAAACGGGCCTTGAGATCGTCAAGGGCGCGATCCAGGGACTCGGCAATCAGGTCGGCGCAGGTGGTTGCAGCCCCCGTAGCCACATTGGCGCACCAGCGTCCCTGGCCATCGTGATTGGACAGGATGTTCTTCATCAGCACTGGCCTGAAACGCCAGAGCGGCTGGAAGGCTTCGCCCAGTTCGTCGGCAAGAACCAGCCGGCTCAATTCGCGATACCAGGCCTGGAAGATCAGCGGTTCCGGACGGTTGATTGTCATGTTGCCGTCCCAGGTCGCCAGCATCGCGTGGCTGCCCGGTACTTCAGCATTGCGTGGTGAAGTCTTGGGTGGCACCGCCAGCATCAGTGGCAGGATATCTGTCGCCATCGTGGACAGTGTGTCGCCCTGCATCTGCTTGAAGCTTTCGACAGAATGAACGTTGCGCTCCTTCAGCAGATTCTCGATACGGCGCGCGCGGTATGGCTCGGCCCATTCCGACGTAATGAAAAAGGGATAGCTGTCGGGCACGATTTTATGGTTGGCCGTAACCAGCATGCCTTGCGGGGGATTATAGCTGCGCGGGAGTTGGTCAAACGGAATAAAGCCGGTCCAGTCATATCTGGCATCCCAGCCAGGCGCCGGCGAGAGCCCCTTAAGATCGTTGTCGGGTCGCCGGATCGGAATCAGGCCTGGTGCCACGAACCCGATATTTCCTTCGCGGTCGGCATAAACGATGTTCTGCTGTGGCGTCACGAAGCGGCGGAGGTTCTCGTTGAAGCTTTTCCAGTCGGTGACGCTGTCGAGGCCAAGCAGTGAGTCGGCGGTCGTGTCGTCGTCGCGTAAAGCCGTCCAGGCAAAGGCCAGCACATAGCCGGGTTCGATCAGGCGTTGGGCGCGGTCGTGCACATCGGAAATCACCGGGCCGTGGCGGGTTTCACGCACGGTCAGCACGACATCGCTGTCGCCGCGCAGCTTGATCACCTCCTGCCGCTTCACAAAGGCAGCCGACCCATCAGGCGTGAGATAGCGGGCAGGATCGTTCGGGTCGATTTTTTCAATATAGAGATCCTGTGTGTCTGGGCCCGTATTGGTGAAACCCCATGCAACGCGGCCATTATGGCCCAGCACGACGCCCGGCACGCCGGGCAGGGTTGCCCCGATGGATGCTCCGAGCGGTGTGATCAGATGCGCGAAGTACCAGATCGCAGGCGAGGTGAGGCCCAGATGCGGGTCGTTGGCGAGCAGGGGTTGCCCTGTCACCGTGCTCTTGCCATGGATGACCCAGTTGTTCGATCCGATGCCTTCGGGTCGCTCAGGCGGCAGGATTTTCAGGAGCTGGTCAATATCGAGGGCGGCAGCGACCTCCCGGTACAGATTCCCAATATCCGCCAATGCCACTGGTCCGTCACCCGGATAGGGCGGATAGAACTCCTCGATCTGCTGTTTGCTGAGGCGACGGGACAGACCGAGGCGCGCGAGCTCGCTGCCCCAGTTTCCACTCAGATCCCAGGCCATCATCTTGAGCCAGCCCAGAGAGTCTGCAGGTGTCCATGGTTCCGGTTTGACATCGAATGTGATGAATTCCGGCGGCAGCGGACCAGTATGGCTGGCAAGGAAGGCGTTCACGCCATCGGCATAGGACTGAAGGGTGTCCTGTGTTGCCGGCTGCAGGGCGGCAAAGGCGGTTACGGCCTTGCGGCGGATGCCAAGCGTGCGCAGGAACTTGTCGGTGTTCAGGGCCGGATTGCCAAACAGTTCGGCAAGGCGGCCGGCGGCGACACGGCGCTGTATTTCCATTTGCCACAGGCGGTCCTGGGCATGGGCGTACCCAAGACCGAAGGCAACATCATTGCGGCTGCTGGCGCGGATGTGAGGAATGGCATGGCGGTCGCGCAGGATATCGACGGGGCCGGCCAGGGTTTGACCGACCTTGATTTCACCATCGATCTTGGGCAGCGACAGGCGAGCTAGAACGTAGACGGCGCTGCCGGCAAGGCCAACAAGAACAATCAAAGCGACGACTAATCTGACAACCCAGCGCATAAAGTCCTGCTCGCCAAAATACAGCTGCAGGCTTAACAGATTCGATAACGATTTGCAGGATTGAAATGTCTGCCGGGCAAAGCAATTCGCTAATTGCCCGCGATAGGCGCAGGCTCAGCTTCCAGACGACAGGTGGTTGAACTCAGGCGATCGCGAGCTGCTTGCCGCCAGTCGGAACACTCTGGAAGCTGCCGAAAGCCGTCGCAGCTGCGGCGGCCTGAGGGCTTGACGGCGAAGCCGGAGCCGCAGGCGCTGCTGGGGCTTGCAGACCAGGAGGAGTCTGGGCGGCCTGAGTTGCGTTGTCAGCCGCACTGCCGATGACACGCGGCTGCTGCGACGCGTCGTTGCTTTCCGATTGTGTTCCTGCGCGCAGATCCGAATCTTCAGGCAGATTTTGCGTATACTCGCGCACGGCACGCGGGCTCGGATACTGTTGCTGTACCTCGCCGGTCTCGCTGTTACGAATTTCAACGATGGCGAGCCGCGATGTGATGTCGAGCCGGATGAAAGGGCTGACATACACGGCAACATTTGCGGATGGAGAAGAAACGGCGACCTCTTCCCGTGCGGGCTTTTCATCGCGCACGGCTGGGACTGCAACATCGGCGGTTGCAGTGGAAGGGGTGTTGCTACTTACTCGGACAGCATTGCGGGCACTCGCACCGCTGCTGCCCGACGTGGCATAGCTGCCATTGATGTCGAGCGGCATGATGGGTTTCTCCCACGCCAGATAAAGTAACTATACATTCTATTTACCTTAATTTTGCATGATCTGCAAGCACTAATTGTTTGATGCCATTGATCAATCGCCAAGAGTGCGTTAATGCGGCGATTGCCTGTTCTGGCGGCATGGTGCAAACTGCGCCTGCCGCACGCAGTTAACCATAACTACTTGTTATTCTTTGGTTTTAGGGGGAAGCAATGGCAAAGGTTGCATTCATCGGTCTGGGTGTCATGGGCTACCCCTTGGCCGGGCATCTGGTTAAGGCCGGGCATGCCGTGATGGTCTGGAACCGGTCGGCGGAGAAGGCAGACAAGTGGGTCGCCCAGCACAAGGGCCAGAAGGCGGCGACTCCCAAGGAAGCCTCTGCCGGGGCTGAATTCGTCATGGCCTGCGTCGGCAACGACGATGACCTGCGTTCGGTGACTTACGGCGATACGGGCATCCTGGCCGGCCTGGCCAAGGGAGCTGTGTTTGTCGATCACACCACAGCATCGGCAGACGTTGCGCGCGAGATTGGCGAGAAGGCCAAGGTGAATGGCCAGGGCTTCATCGATGCGCCGGTTTCCGGCGGTCAGGCCGGTGCGGAGAACGGCCAGCTGACCATCATGTGCGGCGGTGACGCGCCGACCTATGAGACGGTCAAACCGGTGATCCAGGCCTATGCGAAGATGCAAAACCTGATGGGTCCGACCGGCAGCGGCCAGTTGACCAAGATGATGAACCAGATCTGCATCGCCGGCCTGGTCCAGGGCCTGGCGGAAGCGCTGGCCTTCGGTCGTGCCTCGGGCCTCGACCTGACGAAGGCTGTGGAGGTGATCTCCAAGGGTGCTGCGGGTTCCTGGCAGATGGACAACCGTCACAAGACCATGATCGAGGGCAAGTTCGATTACGGGTTTGCGGTCGACTGGATGCGCAAGGATCTTGGCATCTGCCTGGCCGAGGCGCGGCGCAACGGCGCCAGCCTGCCGGTCGCCGCACTGGTCGACCAGTTCTATGCCGAAGTGCAGCAAATGGGCGGTAACCGCTGGGATACGTCCAGCCTGATCGCCCGCCTGGAAGCCACCAAGATAGCCAAGAAGTTCTGAGTGAAGTGAGAGCCGGGGTGGCAGCCTTTTAAGGCTGCTTGCCCCGGTTATTTTTCTTGGGCGATCATGCGGGCAATGTCGCGCGCGAAATAGGTCAGCACGCCATCGCAGCCGGCGCGCTTGAACGACAGCAGGCTTTCCCACGACACTTTCGCGCGATCGAGCCAGCCGCGTTCGGCGGCCCCGGCCAGCATCGCGTATTCGCCGGATACCTGATAGGCAAACGTCGGCAGGCCGAAGGCATCCTTCACCCGCCAGCAGATATCCAGATACGGCATGCCCGGCTTGACCATCACCATGTCAGCCCCTTCGGCGATGTCGAGTGCCACTTCGCGCAGGGCTTCATCGCCATTGGCCGGGTTCATCTGATAGGTGCGCTTGTCACCCATACCGAGATTGACCGACGAGCCGACCGCATCGCGGAACGGGCCATAGAAAGCTGAAGCATACTTTGCCGCATAGGCCATGATCTGCGCATTCCGCAGGCCTTCGCGTTCGAAAGCCTGACGGATCGCGCCGATACGACCATCCATCATGTCGGATGGCGCCGTGATGTCGCAGCCGGCCCGCACCTGCAGCAGCGCTTGCTGGACAAGAACCTCGACGGTTTCATCGTTCAGAATCTCGCCATCGCGTAGCAGGCCATCATGGCCATGGTCGGTGTAGGGATCGAGTGCGACATCGCAAAGGATGCCCAGGTTCTTGGTGGCCGCTTTCACCGCCCGCACGGTGCGGCAGACCACGTTATCCGGATTGAGGGCTTCACGGCCATCGGCCGTTTTCAGCTTCGGATCGGTGGCAGGAAACAGGGCAATAGCCGGAATGCCGAGTTGTTCTGCCTCGCGCGCTGCAGACACGGCCGCCTCGACGCTGAGGCGCTCGACGCCCGGCATCGACGCGATCGGGGCATTGGTCTTCGCATCATGCACGAAGATCGGCCAGATCAGGTCGTTGGCACTGAGGCTGTTTTCGGCAACCAGACGACGGGTCCAGTCGGACCGGCGCAGCCGGCGGGGCCGCGAGGCCGGAAATTGCGGCAGAGGGGGAACGGGGCTGTTGTTCATTCAGAATGATTTATCAAACCGCTCCTGAAACGCAATCCAGACCCAGGGAGAAGTTCCCAAAATCCTGCCCAGCCGCATGGCCAGGCCGGCAGAGATTGGCCGCTCACCCGACAGAACCAGGCGGAGCAGCCTGCGCGGGATATGGGCTTCGCGCTGAAAATGGTCAGGATCGGTGCCGCGGGCGATGATCGCCCGTTCGAGCAGAACGCCTGGGTGGATCGGCAGCATATCCTAACCTCGCGCATCAACACTTGATCGATGCGATTCTGCGGTCAGGCTGGTTAATGCCCCGTAACACCGCCGCCTGTTCCGCCACCACCCTGTGGTTTGCGTCCGGCAAGACGGTCGAACTGCTGCACCAGATCGGCGATATCGGCCTCGATCGGACGGGGCGGCAGCAAGGTTGAGGCATCATTGGCCGGCGGCGGGGCAGGCTGGGGCCGCGCTTCCTGCAGACCCAGTTTGGCGGTCAACTCGACATCTTCGCGGCAGCGCACGGTGAACCAGAAGGTCGAGCCTTCACCTGGTGCGCTGATCACGCCGATCTCGCCGCCCATCAAGTGAACCAGATGCTTGCAGATGGTCAGGCCAAGGCCTGTACCGCCGTACCGGCGGGTCATTGAGATGTCGGCCTGGGTGAAAGGCTCAAACAGCGTGAGCTGCTGCTCTGGCGCGATGCCGATGCCGGTGTCGCGGATGGCGCAGTGCAGCATGAAATCGCCATTCTGCAACGGTGTGGCCGTGATGGTGACTGTCACTGTGCCTTTTTCAGTGAATTTGACCGCGTTGCCCACCAGATTGGTCAGGATCTGGCGCAACCGGAGCGGATCGCCGATCACATGCTCGGGCACGCCTTCGGCAATATCGAGGATCAACTGATTGCCGTTCTCCTTGGCGCGTGGCGTCAGCAGGGCAATCACGCTGTCAATCGAGGGCCGCAGGTCGAAATCGATCGCTTCGATATGCAGTTTGCCGGCTTCAAGCTTGGAAACATCGAGGATGTCGTCGATCAGGCCAAGCAGGTCGCGTGCCGATTGATGCGCCACTTCGGCATACCGCTTCAGCGCAGGCTCGATCTCGCTGCGCTGGATCAGGCTGAGCATACCCAGCACACCATTCATTGGCGTGCGGATTTCGTGGCTCATCATGGCAAGGAAACTAGACTTGGCCTTATGGGCGGTTTCAGCTGCGTCTCTGGCCAATGCCAGTGCCTGTGCCGTTTCGGCCAGCTTGACCGACTGTTCCTCCAGCGTCTGGCGCTGCAATTCCAGTTCATTCATCTGGCGGCGGATCTGATCCACATCTTCCAGGCTGCCGATCATGCGCACCGGTTTGCCGGTTTCGTCCCGGGTCGCCTCGGCGCGCGCCAGAACCCAGATATAGACGCCATTGTCGCGCCGGATGCGGAACTCGGCTTCATAAGGCTTGTGCTGGCGCAGGGCAGTGTTGACCCGCTGCATGACCATGCCCTGATCGTCGGGATGCATCAGCTCGGTGAAGGCGGCAATGGTGGTGCGTGATGCCAGCAGGCTGCGGTCGTTTCTGTCCTGCAGATAGTTGGCGACAATCAAAAGATCGCCGGTCTGCAAATCCCAGTCCCAGATGCCGAGGCGGCTGCTGCGGGCTGCCGCCTCGAACAGATCATTGCTGGCCTGCAGCGCTGCTCGGGCTTCAGCCATGGCGCGTTGCTGGATCATCACGCGCACGGCCAACGCGATCAGGCCGGCAATCATATAGGTCGCCACCAGGCAGGCCGTGAAGGAGAGCGCGGGCACCAGCGGCAGCGACGTGCTGGCGACATTGGCCTGCCAGAGGATGAATGACGCGATGATGCCGCCGATCAGCACAACGCTCTGCCCGGCCAGCAGCTGGATCGGCGCAATGGAAGGCGACGCATGGAATGTGCGGGCGGCGCAGGCCGCGCCCAGCAGCAGCAGGATGACCGCACCATCGGGCAGGGCTGCGGCATGGATGGTCCAGTTCGCAGCCTGCGGCAGGATATCGAGCGCACCAATGGCAAGGGTGATCGAGAGTGCCACCAGCGTCATGGCAGCCGACCAGCCGAGCGGCACATTGCCGATCGTGGCGCGTTTTGAGACCGGGACATACAGGCGGGCAGCCGTCAGCAGGGCGCCGATACCGACCACCGGCCCCATATGGCCAGACCACAGGGCGCTGAGTGACAGCGATGCTGATAACTCGGCAGCCAATTGCAGTTCCGGATGGCGGATGAAGGAAAACAGGCTGACGATGCTGAGGCAGGCAAGAGCGAGGGCCAGCAGGCGCGACAGGGCACCGGCCGTATCGCGTGTCAGCAATGCCAGGCCCGCAAGGATGGCGACCGCCACCACGTCGGCATGGAATGGCGGCGCCCCCGGTAACCAGGCAACGGCTATGGATCCAGACAGCAGCGGCGGGGTTGCAAGCATGACGGCAATGCCAATCATGATGCCAGCGAGACCATAGGCCAGCCCACGCAATGGCCAGCCGATGCCGTTATCGGCGTCAGACTGGTGTGTGGTTGACGTGGCTGGCAGCATTGGTCCGTGGTAGCGACAGGTCGAAATTCGCGCGGGAGGCTAGCATGCAGGCACTGCCCATGCGACTCTGTTGCAGCATCAGACGTAGCGGCAGCGGTTGACTGCCGATAAGCGGGCGATTAAGACCCGCTTTAAGGGAGAAAATACGATGCTGTTCGAGTTATCCGATGATCAGTGGGCCATTCAGGAGACAGCGCGGCGCTTCGCACTGGACCGGATGCAGCCGAATGCCGCGGCATGGGATGAGAAGAAACATTTCCCGGAGGATGAACTGCGCGAGGCCGCAGCCCTGGGGTTTGGCGGCATTTATGTCTCTGACGCGGTCGGCGGCTCCGGCCTCAGTCGCCTTGATGCGGCAATCATCTTTGAAGAGCTTGCGGCCGGCTGCACATCCACCGCCGCCTATATCTCGATCCATAATATGGCGGCCTGGATGATTGACCGCTTTGGCAATGACGAGCAGCGTCAGCGCTTGTTGCCGGATCTGTGCAGCATGCAGCACTTCGCTTCCTATTGCCTGACCGAGCCGAATGCAGGTTCCGATGCGGCGGCCCTGCAGACCAGGGCAACAGATGCCGGCGATCACTATGTGCTGAATGGCACCAAGGCTTTCATTTCAGGCGGCGGACGTTCGGATGTTTATGTCTGCATGGTGAGGACTGGCGAGGCCGGGGCGCGCGGCGTGACCTGCCTGGTGGTGGAGAAGGGCGCGCCCGGGCTGTCTTTCGGCGCGCAGGAGCGCAAGCTGGGCTGGAACAGCCAGCCGACCGCCATGGTGATCTTCGATGACTGCAAGGTGCCCAAGGCCAACCGGATCGGCGAAGAAGGCGAGGGCTTTCGCATCGCCATGGCCGGTCTGGATGGTGGCCGCATCAATATCGGCGCCTGTTCGCTGGGTGCGGCCAAGGCCTGCCTGACGGCGGCACGCGAGTATGTCGCCAGCCGCAAGCAGTTCGGCAATGCCATCGGCAATTTCCAGGCGACCCAGTTCAAGCTGGCCGATATGGCCACCGACCTGGCGGCAGCCCGACTGATGATCCGGCAGGCTGCGGCCATGCTGGATGCCAAGAGCCCCGAGGCCACGATGTACTGCGCCATGGCCAAGCGGTTTGCCACCGACGCCGGTTTTGCCATCTGCAATGATGCTTTGCAGTTACATGGCGGCTACGGTTATCTGAAGGACTACCCGATCGAGCGTTACCTGCGTGACGCGCGGGTCCATCAGATCCTTGAAGGCACCAACGAGATCATGCGTGTGATCATCTCTCGCGCCCTGATGTCAGGGTCATTCCACGACTGAGCCATTTCCGGAGTTTGCAGTGAGCAACGATATTCTGTTTTCGGTCGATAACGGCATCGCGATTATCCAGTTGAATCGCCCACAGGCCCTGAATGCCCTGACGCATGACATGTGCCTGCCGCTGGAAAAGCATCTGCGCAGCTGGGCGACCGATCCTGCTGTCAGGGCGGTGATCATCAAGGGCTCAGGCGAGAAGGCCTTCTGCGCCGGTGGTGATATCCGCAAGCTCGCCGATCTTGGCCCTGAAGGTGTCAGCTACCGCAAGTCCTTCTGGTATGATGAATACCGCTGCAACACCCTGATCGGCGAATATCCCAAGCCTTTCATCGCGCTGATCGATGGCATCTTCATGGGCGGCGGCGTCGGTCTTTCGGTGCATGGCAGCCATCGCATCATCAGCGAGTTTGCCCATTTCGCCATGCCGGAAACCGGTATCGGCCTGTTTCCTGATGTGGGCGGTACTTATTTCCTGCCGCGCTGCCCGGGAGAGCTTGGCACCTTCCTGGGGTTGACCGGTGCGCGGCTGAAAGGCGCCGATATCCTGACAGCCGGTGTGGCCACGCATTTCGTGCTGCGTGAAAAAATGCCAGCCCTGGAACAGGCCCTGATCGCGGCTTCACCGGCTGACAAGGCCGCGATCGACGCTGTCGTGGCAGAGTTCACCAGCGACGCCGGGGTATCGTTGCTGGCTGATCGCAAGGCCGAAATCGATCGCCGCTTTGCCGGCGACAGCATGACAGCCGTCATGGCTGCACTGGAAACCGACCCGAGCCCGTTCTCCATCGAGCAGATGGGTATCATCCGCAGCAAATCGCCCACATCGGTCAAGCTCACCTTCGCGCAGCTTCGTCGCGGCCGCAGCCTGTCGCTGCGCGACTGCATGAAACTGGAATGGCGCATCTGCAACCATATCGCGCTTGGCCATGATTTTTATGAAGGCGTGCGTGCCGTGATCATCGACAAGGATCACAAGCCGAAATGGCAGCCGGCGCGGCTGGAAGACGTCTCCGACGCCGAGATTGAAAAGTATTTCACGCCGGTTCCGGACGGCGAGTTGCAGTTCGACTGAATAAACAGAACAAGCGGGAGAAACGACCATGGCGAATATCGGCTTTATCGGCGTCGGCAATATGGGCGGCCCGATGGCGCGCAACCTGCTGAAGGCTGGCCATACGGTAAAGGCCTTCGACCTCATGCCGGAACTGGTGCAGAAGGTGGTCGATGCCGGCGGCAGCAAAGCCGCTACAGCGGCCGATGCTGCCCGCGATGTCGATGCCGTGATCACCATGCTGCCGGCCGGCAAGCATGTGAATAGTGTTTACACCGGCGACAAGGGGATTCTTGCCGCGGCCAAAGCAGGCACCCTGTTCATCGACAGCTCAACCATCGATGTGAGGACGGCGCGTGAGACGATTGCCACCGCTGAAGCCAAAGGCATGCTGATGCTGGATGCGCCGGTTTCCGGCGGCATTGCCGGCGCCGAGAATGCCGCATTGACCTTCATGGTCGGGGGCAGCGATGCGGCTTTTGCCAAGGCCAGGCCGATTCTGGAAGCCATGGGCAAGAAGATCGTTCATGCCGGCGGTGCCGGTAACGGGCAGGCCGCCAAGGTCTGCAACAACATGGTGCTGGGGATCACCATGATTGGCATCTCGGAAGCCTTCGTGATGGCGGAGAAGCTGGGGCTCTCGGCGCAGGCAATGTTCGATATCGTCGGCAGCTCGTCGGGTTCCTGCTGGGCACTGATGAACCACTGCCCGGTGCCAGGTCCGGTGCCAACCTCGGCGGCCAATCGCGACTACAAGCCGGGTTTTGCTGCCGAACTGATGCTGAAGGATCTGAAGCTGTCGCAGGAAGCCGCGCGCTCCGCCAAGGTACAGACGCCGCTGGGCTCTGAGGCAACGGCGCTCTATGCCGAGTATGTCGACAATGGAAATGGTGCGCTGGACTATTCCGGCATCATCCGGATGATCCGCGATCTGGGCTGAAACTGCGTCAGCCCGGCTGGCGCTTTGGCTCGCTGAATTTCGCTTGGCCGCGCAACTCATCCTTGCTGAGTTGTGTGATGAAGCTGACAACCGCATCCTTGCGCTCGAAGCGAACCTGTTTCCAGTCAATCTCGACGCGGTCCTCGGCCAGACCGAGTAACTTGTCGATGCCGACCACCAGAGCAACCACACGGCCATCACGATCAAGGACGATGTTCTCAATCGTACCGAGGGTGTCGCCGGCTTCATTGCGCAGCTTCGCGCCGATCGCGGCAACCTGATCACGGCTCAAATGCGGCATGTTTTCTTCGACAGAGAAATCGGGGGTCTTATCTTTTTCACCGAGCGGTATGCCGGGCACGGCATTGGGACCGGGGACGGCGGCGCGCGGCTGGCGGGGCGTCGGCTCCTCCTCCTTCGGCGCTTGCTGTGCAAGGCCTAAGGTTGTCCAACCCAGCACGAGAAGGCCGGCAAGAGCGGAGAGGGTGCGCATCAGCGGCGCTCGATCGTGGCGCTGGCAGCCATCAGCCTTGGGGTGGTGTATCTGGGATGGGTTTGCCGGAGGTCGTCCCCCCACAGACTCACGGCTTCCTGTCGCGGCGCAGTGTGAAACCATTCGTTGAATGCCACAAACGGCAGGCTGGCTATGCAGGCGGCGCCGAGGATCAGCAACAATTCACGCATGGCTCATCTCCTTTCAGGAGAATGACCGCCGTTGATGGGGTCATGAACCAAACGTCAGGGCATCGGGCCGGTTCCGAACGGGAACGGGAAATTTAGGCGCGCAGAATCAGGTGTTTGCCGGAATAACCGCGGTTGCTTCGATCTCGACCTTGGCACGGTCTTCCAGCAGGGCAGCGACCTGAACCAGCGTCATGGCTGGGAAATGCTTGCCCAGGATGTCGCGATAGGCTTTGCCCAGATCGGCATTGCGGGCCATGTAATCGCGCTTGTCGACGACATACCAGGTCAGCCGCACGATATGCTCCGGCCGTCCGCCTGCCTCGGCCAGCACCCGCACGATGTTGCGCAGGGCCTGGCGCGTCTGGTCGACCAGGTCATCGCTCTCGAATTTTGCCTCGGCGGTCCAGCCGATCTGGCCGGCCACGAAGACCAGGCGGCCCTCGGCGGCAATACCATTGGCATAGCCCTTCGGCTTGGCCCATTCGGCGGGGTTGAGACTCTGCATCAGATGCACCTGGTGAATCTTTTTCTGAGATTTATTTTATATATAAAATATTATGGCGGAAGGAGCAAGGGCACTGAGCAACCGCAATTAAATTTCCCGTCCGGCAGTGGTTGCGCAGCAAGACGTCCCGGCCTGTGCAAAACCGGTTTAACCCTTGAGCCAGCTTGCGAAGGAGTGTTACAGACGATTCATGTCAGACGCGACAGGGAGCGATGACGAGGACTGGGAAGCGATCGTCGAGTTTCGCCGCTACGGTACGGCGTTACAGGTGATTGCGATCGATCCGGACACCGGAAAGGAAGTGTCCATGGTCGGGGACCCACGCCTGTCCAGGGACGAACTCGGACGGTTGGCGGTGCAAAAGCTCCGCTATGTGCTGAACAAGCAGCGCAGCGACTAGTCGGGCGATAACGGGGGCGAATGGAGTACTTCTTACAGCAGTTGATCAATGGCCTGACGCTGGGCGCGGTCTACGCGCTGATCGCCATCGGATACACGATGGTTTACGGTATTATCGGCATGATCAATTTCGCGCATGGCGAAATCTACATGATCGGCGCCTTCATCGCCGTGATCACCTTTTCGATCCTGGGCGTGGCCGGCATTACCTGGGTACCGTTGTCGCTGCTGATCGTATTGATCGTTTCCATGCTGATCACCGGCCTGTATGGCTGGACCGTTGAGCGGATTGCCTACCGCCCGTTGCGGGGCTCGTTCCGGCTGGCGCCGCTGATCTCGGCCATCGGCATGTCGATCTTCCTGCAGAACTACGTGCAGATCGCCCAGGGCGCCAAGATCAAGCCGCTTCAGCCGATGATCCGTGGCGGCATCGAGCTGGTGAAGGGCGAAACCTTCTCAGTGACGCTGTCCTACCTGCAGATCATCATCATGGTGATGACGCTGCTGCTCATGCTCGGGTTTTCATACCTGATTTCGGCAACGCCACTGGGGCGCGCCCAGCGCGCCTGCGAGCAGGACCGCACCATGGCCGCGTTGCTGGGGGTCAATACCGACCGCACCATCTCGCTGACCTTTGTGATTGGTGCGGTGCTGGCTGCCGTCGCCGGTGTGATGGTGACGCTGTATTACGGCGTGGTGGATTTCTATATCGGCTTCCTGGCTGGCCTGAAGGCATTCACCGCCGCCGTGCTGGGCGGCATCGGCAGCCTGCCGGGTGCCATGCTGGGCGGCTTGCTCATTGGCCTGATCGAGGCCTTCTGGTCGGCCTATTTCAGTATCGAATACAAGGATGTTGCCGTCTTCGGCATTCTTGTCGTCGTGCTGATTTTCCGTCCGACCGGCCTGCTGGGCCGGCCGGAAGTCGAGAAGGTGTGAGATGACGGCGGCCGAACGTCTGAAAGACGCAATCCTGGCTGCCGGTGTGGCGGCGTTGCTGGCCCTGCCGCTGATCGGTTTCGAAACCGTCGATACCGGCGGCCCGCTCGGGATCAAGACGCGCTTCGATTACATTGCCTATGCGGCCGTCGCCGTTTTCTTCGGCCGTCTCGGCATGCGGATCGCCTTCGACTGGAATCGCAATCGCCGCGAGCAGAGCAGCCAGGACGGACCGGGTGCCGCGAACCGCAAGGAACTGCTCAGTGAACTTGGTCGCAAGGCCGATAAATGGCTGATGCCGGTGCTGATCGGCTTTGCCCTGATTCTGCCGATGCTGCCGTTTGCCAGTCGCACCGTGGTCGATCTCGCCACCGTAGTGCTCATATATGTGATGCTGGGCTGGGGCTTGAATATCGTTGTAGGCCTCGCGGGCCTGCTCGATCTCGGTTACGTCGCCTTCTACGCGGTGGGCGCCTATACCTACGCCTTGCTGTCGATGCATTTCGGCTTCGGCTTCTGGGCCGCCCTGCCACTGGCGGGATTGTTTGCGGCCACCTTCGGCGTCATCCTCGGTTTCCCGGTACTGCGCCTGCGCGGCGACTACCTGGCCATTGTCACGCTTGGCTTTGGCGAGATCATCCGCGTGATCCTGCTCAACTGGCAGCCGGTCACCGGCGGTCCCGCCGGTATTTCCGGCATCCAGCGGCCATCGTTCTTCGGCTTCCCGTTCAGCAACGATCCGCCGGATGGGGCGACATCATTCCACCAGCTGTTCGGCCTCGAATTCGCCTCGATCCATCGCATCATCTTCCTCTATTACGTGATCCTGGCTTTGGCGCTGGTCACCAATATCTTCACCATGCGCATCCGCAAGCTGCCGGTCGGCCGTGCCTGGGAAGCCCTGCGTGAGGATGAGATCGCCTGCACCGCGCTCGGCATCAACCCGACCAACACCAAGCTCACGGCCTTTGCCATCGGCGCCATGTTTGGCGGCTTCGCCGGCAGTTTCTTTGCCACGCGCCAGGGCTTCATCAGCCCGGAGAGTTTCAGCTTCATTGAATCGGCCGTCATCCTTGCTATCGTCGTGCTGGGTGGCATGGGCAGCCAGGCCGGTATTGTACTGGCGGCGGCCTTCCTGACCCTGTTGCCCGAGGTGGCCCGCGAATTCGCGCTGTTCCGCATGCTCGCTTTTGGTGCCGCCATGGTGCTGATCATGGTCTGGCGTCCACAGGGCCTGCTGTCCCATCGCGAACCTACCATTCGGCTCGGTGCAACGGCTGCAGGGAAGGGGACATCATGACGATGCCGCTTCTGAAGGTCGAACATCTGACCATGCGGTTCGGCGGCCTGATCGCCGTCAACGATGTATCCTTCAATGCGATGCCGAACCAGATCACCGCGGTGATCGGTCCGAACGGCGCCGGCAAAACCACGGTGTTCAACTGCATCGCCGGCTTCTACAAGCCCACAGTTGGCCGCCTGACGCTGAACAACAACGGCACGCCCTACCTGCTGGAGCGCATGCCCGGCAATGACATTGCCGGCAAGGCACGGGTGGCCCGGACTTTCCAGAATATCCGCCTGTTCCCCAAGATGACCGTTCTGGAAAACCTGATCGTCGCCCAGCACAACAAGCTGATGCGTGCCTCTGGCTATACGCTGTTCGGTCTGCTTGGCCTGCCGGGCTATCGCAAGGCCGAGGCCGACGCGGTTGAACGCGCCCGCTACTGGCTTGATCGCACCAGCCTGCTGGACATGGCCGACGAGACAGCCGGCAGCCTGCCCTACGGCGGCCAGCGCCGGCTCGAGATCGCGCGCGCGATGTGTACCGAGCCGGTGCTGCTTTGCCTCGATGAGCCGGCCGCGGGCCTCAATCCGCGTGAATCTGCCGATCTGAACGCCTTGCTGCGCTTCATCCGCGACGAGCACAAATGCGGTGTCCTGCTGATCGAGCATGACATGAGCGTGGTAATGGAAATCTCCGATCATATCGTGGTGCTGGATTACGGCAGAAAGATCGCCGATGGCCCGCCTGACGCCGTGCGCAACGACCCGAAGGTGATCGCCGCCTATCTTGGCGAGCCGGAAGACTCTGCCGTCGCGATGGGGGCCGCCTGATGCTCTCGGTCGCTGGCCTGCACACCTATTATGGCGCCGTGCATGCGCTGAAGGGCGTTGATATCGAGGTGGGCACGGGCGAAATCGTCGCCCTGATCGGTGCCAATGGCGCCGGCAAGTCGACGCTGCTGATGAGCATCTGCGGCCACCCCAAGCCGCGCCATGGGCAGGTGACACTGGGTGGCGCCGATATCACTGGCAGCCCGACCCACACTCTGGTACGGCGCGGCCTGGCGCATGCACCGGAAGGCCGCCGCATCTTTCCCCGCATGACGGTGCTGGAAAACCTGCGCATGGGGGCGGTTGCCTGCGACCCGGCGCATTTCGACAGCGATCTCGAGCGCGTCTACGGCCTGTTCCCGCGCCTGAAGGAACGCAGCGAGCAGCGTGGCGGCACCTTATCGGGCGGCGAGCAGCAGATGCTGGCGATTGCCCGCGCGTTGATGAGCCGGCCGAAACTGTTGCTGCT
>NZ_CALRUC010000075.1:0-21198 GCF_943371255.1 Ferrovibrio terrae
TCCTGGGACGAGGCACTGGACCGCACGGCGGAAGCCCTGCTGGCGGCCGAGAAGAAATACGGCAGCGAAACCGTCTGGCCCTATTTCTATGCCGGCACCATGGGCCTGGTGCAGCGCGACGGCATCAACCGCCTGCGCCATGTGAAGCGGTATTCCGGCCAGCATTCCACCATCTGCGTCACCCTGGCCCGTGCCGGCTATATCGCCGCCACCGGCAGCCTGCATGGTCCCGATCCGCGCGAGATGGCGAAGAGCGACCTGGTGGTGATCTGGGGCACCAACGCGGTGCATACCCAGGTCAACGTGATGACGCATGCGATCCGGGCGCGGAAGGAGCGTGGCGCCAAGATCGTGGTGATCGACGCCTATCGCAATGCCACCGCCGAACAGGCCGATCTGGCGCTGATCGTGCGGCCGGGTACCGATGGCGCGCTGGCCTGCGCGGTGATGCATGTGCTGTTCCGCGACGGCTATGCCGACCGCGACTTCATGGCACGCCATACCGATGTGCCGGCCGAACTGGAAGCGCATCTGCAGTCGCATACACCGGACTGGGCCGAGGCCATCACCGGCATTCCGGCGGCGCAGATCACCGCATTCGCCCATATGTTGGGGCAGACGAAGAAACATTACATTCGCCTCGGCTACGGCTTTGCCCGCAGCCGCAACGGCGCGGTCAATATGCATGCCGCCACCTGCATCGCCAGCGTCACCGGCGCCTGGCAATACGAGGGCGGCGGTGCCTTCCACAACAACGGCGCGATCTTCCACTGGGACAAGACGCTGATCGAGGGCCTGGATGCCGTCGATCCCAGCATCCGCCTGCTCGATCAGTCGCAGATCGGCCCGGTGCTGACCGGCGATGCCGCGGCATTGAAGAACGGCCCGCCGGTCACCGCTTTGCTGATCCAGAATACCAACCCGATGGAAGTGGCGCCGGAATCGCGGCTGGTGCAGCGCGGCTTCGCCCGCGAGGATCTGTTCACCTGCGTGCATGAGCAGTTCATGACGCCGACGGCGAAAATGGCCGATATCGTGCTGCCGGCCACCATGTTCACCGAGCATGACGACATCTATCAGGCCGGCGGCCAGCAGCATATCCTGCTGGGCCCCAAGCTGGTCGAGGCGCCGGGCGAGGCGCGCGAGAATCACTACGTCATCTCCGAGCTGGCCAGACGCCTGGGCGCCGAGCATCCGGGTTTCGACATGAGCGCCATCGAGATGGTCGAGGCGACACTGCAAGCGTCCGGCTGGCCCGATGTGGCAACCTTGCGCGAGCGTCGCTGGCACGATTGCCAGCCGGATTTCGCCGCCGCGCATTACAGCAACGGCTTCGGCTGGCCGGACAGGAAATTCCGCTTCAAGCCCGACTGGGCCGCGATGGGGCCGGATGCCGCCGGCATGCCGGCCCTGCCCGATCACTGGCTCAGCATCGAGCCGGCGACCGAGGAACATCCCTTCCGCATGATCACCTCGCCGGCGCGCAACTTCCTCAATACCAGTTTCACCGAGACGCCGACCTCGGTGAAGCGCGAAGGGCGCCCAACCCTGTTCCTGCATCCCGAGGATGCCGCCGCCCTCAGGATTGCCGATGGCGATCTGGTGCGTATCGGCAACCGGCGCGGCGATATCCGCATTCATGCCAAGCATTACAGCGGCGTGCAGCGCGGCGTGGTGGTGGTGGAAAGCATCTGGCCGCATGCCGCCTTTGTCGATGGCATGGGCATCAACGCCCTGACCGGTGCCGATGCGGCGCAGCCCAATGGCGGTGCCGCTTTCCACGACAATGCGGTCTGGATCCGCACGGCCTGACGCCTAAAGCGTTGAAATGCCTTGGCCGTGCGATCCAAACGGCCACCAGTTGGGCACCAATGCAATCCCGTTCAAGGCCAATGCGATCCCATTGCAGGCCAATGCGATCCAAGTGAAGCCCATTCGATCCAATGCGATCCCATGCGATCCGGTTCGATCCGAGGGCAAGAATGCTCTATTCACGATGGGCAACAGCGACAGCCCTGAGATAGCGCCAGCGCGCCTTCCTTCAAGTCGGACCGGGTGACAATCGGCACAAGTGAGACAAGCGGGACAATATAATTCTGCTTCTGCACTTGGCCGCGCTGATGGCCGCTGGCAGGCTGGCATCATGCTGACACTCTACGGCCATCCCAACTCCATCAATGTGCGCAAGGTGCTCTGGCTCTGCGCCGAGCTTGATCTGGATTATGTGCGCGAGGACTGGGGCGGTTACGGCCAGTTCGGTTCGGTCGATGCGCCGGAATTCCGCGCCCTCAATCCGGTGGGCATGATCCCGGTGATCGATGATGGCGGTGTGATCGTCTGGGAGTCGAACACCATCCTGCGCTATCTCGCCGCGAAGGCCGGTCGCACCGACCTGCTGCCGGCCGATCCCGCCGGTCGCGCCCGCATCGAGCAGTGGATGGACTGGCAGGCCTCGGATTTCAACAACACCTGGCGGGCCTGCTTCATGGGGCTGGTACGCCAGAATCCGGCCTTCAGCGCCGAGGCCATCGCCACCTCGCTGCAGCAGTTCAATGCCGCCGTTGGCATTGTCGATACACAGCTGGCGCGCAATGGCGGCTATATCGCCGGCGACAGCTTCACCCTGGCCGATATTCCCATCGGTCTGGCGGTGCATCGCTGGCATGCGGTGCCGATGGCGGATCGCCCGGGCTACAGCCATGTGGCGGCCTATTACGACCGCCTGAACGCGCGGCCGGGCTATCGCGCCCATGGTCGCAACGGTATTCCCTGAGCAGGGGTCTATCGCAGGGTGGCCTGCTGGGTATGGCTGAAGACGCGCTGGCCCAGCGCGGCTTTTACGAGGACGGGGACCGGACCGCCCTGCTGTGGGGTGCCGGGGTGAATGCCACGCCGCTGTCACCACCGACCTGTCGGATAATTGGGATTTCTGGCCGCTGATGCCGTTGCCTCTGGACGAGGCGCGTGCTCGACTTGGCATCGCTGCCTGAACCGGCAGCGAGAGTTTCTCCGGAGGATCCATGGATTTCCAGAACCGTACCGTCATCGTCACCGGCGGCACCGGTGCACTCGGCCGCGCAGTGGTCGGCGCGCTGCTGGCGGCCGGCGCGCAATGCCGCCTGTCCTATCTCCACGAGAAGGAGGCCGACAGTTTTCCTTACAAGGACCGCGTCACCCTGGTCGGCCCCTGCGAGCTGACCAGCGAGGAGGACGTAGCGCGACTTTACCGCGATGTCGACGGGCTCTGGGCCTCGATCCATATCGCCGGCGGCTTTGCAATGAGCCGGCTGGAAGAGACCGGCAAGGATGCGCTGATGGAGATGGTGAATACCAACCTGGTGAGCAGCCATCTGTGCAGCCGGGCCGCGGTGCGCGCCTTCAAGACCGGCGGACGGATTGTCAATGTGGGTGCCCGTCCGGGGCTTGAGCCGCGGCTCGGCGCCGGCATGAGCGCCTATGCCGCCAGCAAGGCCGCCGTGATCGCGCTGACCCAGGCGCTGGCGGCCGAATTGGCACCGCGAGACATCCTGGTGAATGCGGTGGTGCCGTCGATCATCGACACACCGGCCAATCGTGCCAGCATGCCCCAGGCCGAGCATGATGCATGGCCCAAGCCCGACCAGATCGCTGCCACGATCGCCTTCCTGGCCTCGCCCGACAACCGGGTGACCACCGGCGGTGCCATTCCGGTATCCGGCCGCACATAGCGGCCGGCGCGATCGTCTAGGGCTTGCGCGTCTTCAGCAGGTCGACCACGTCGTCGAAGACATAGGCGCCGGTGGCAATCACCGAGGGGTGGCGGTATGTCTCGCTGCCATAGGCCAGCGGCACCCCGTCGGCGGTGGTAACGCGTCCGCCGGCTTCGCGCACCAGCAGGTCGGCGGCGGCCACGTCCCAGTCGCTTTTCTCGGTCAGGCTGATGGCGGCATCGAATTTGCCGGCGGCGACCAGCGCCATGCGATAGGCAATCGAGTTGCGATAGGCGAAATCGGCCTTGGCGGTGCGCGCCAGCCAGCCATGGCGCTCAAAGGTGCGGCGCGAGGCGAGGAAGCGCGCTTCCATCAGGCTGGCATGGCCCGAAGCGTGGATCGGTTTGCCGTTCAGCCGTGCGCCGCCGCCAGCGGTGGCATCGAACATCTCTTCGCTGGCCGGATTGTAGATCGCCGCCAGCACCGGCTGGCCATCCTGCACCAGGGCGATGCAGATGGTGAATTCCGGCTTGCGGTCGATGAAGGCGCGGGTGCCGTCAATCGGGTCGATGATCCATTGCGTCGTCGTCTTGCCGGGCCGGCAGCCGCTTTCCTCGCTGAGCCAGCCGTAATCGGGCCGCGCGCCCGACAGCCGCTCGCTCAGCAGGGTATCGACGGCGATATCGGCTTCCGAGACCGGATCGTTGGGCTTCTTGTTCCAGGATTTCACATCGCCGCGGAAAAAGTGCAGGGCGATCGCGCCGGCCTCGCGGGCTGCGGCCAGCGCAAGCTCATGATCCTGTTTGAACGAGATCGCCATCGGCGCAGTGTCTGCTGTCAGCGGCCGGCGACGGTCATGCCGTCGATGCGCACGGTGGGCGCGTCGGAGCCGAAGCGGATGGTGAGGTCATTGGCCGGCGCCAGATGCGCGAACATGTGCTTCAGGTTGCTGGCGATAGTGATTTCCGACACCGGCTCGGCCAGCTGGCCATCGCGGATCAGGAAGCCGGCAGCGCCACGGCTGTAATCGCCGGTCACGCCGTTGACACCCATGCCGATCAGCTCGGTGACATACAGCCCTTCCTTGATATCGGCCATCAGCTCGGCCGGCGTCTGCGTGCCGGGCTTGAGATGCACATTGGTCGGCGCCGGCGAGGGCGGCGAGGAGGTGCCGCGCGAGGCATGGCCGGTGCTCTGCATGCCGAGCTGGCGCGCGGTGGCGCAATCCAGCAGCCAGGTGGTGAGCCGGCCGTCCTCGATCAGTTCGCGGCGCGGTGCGGCGACGCCTTCCAGGTCGAACCAGCGCGACCGGAAGCCGCGCGGGCGCAGCGGATCGTCGATGATGCTGACGCCGGGCGCGAACACCATCTCGCCCAGCCGGTCTTTCAGGAAGGAGGTGCCGCGCGCCACGCCGGCGCCGTTGATGGCACCGAGGAAATGACTGATCAGGCCTGAGGAAACGCGGGGGTCGAACAGGATCGGCATGGTGCCGCTGTCGAGCTTGCGCGGATTGAGGCGCTTCACGGCGCGCTCGCCGGCCTTTTTGCCTACGCTTTCGGGCGAGGGCAGGTCGCTGAGATAGGCGCGGGCCTCGTAATCGCTGTCGCGCTCCATGCCGGTATCCTTGCCGGCGATCACCGAGGCCGACACGGTATGCCAGCCGATCCAGCCGGCGCCGTTGAAACCGGCGGTGTTGGCATAGGCCGACATGCTGAAGGCGCGGCCGGTGCTGCCGCCTTCGGAATTGGTGACGCCCGGCACGGCCATGGCTGCGGCCTCGGCGGCTTTGGCACGCTCCAACAGCTGCGGCATTTCCAGTTCGACGCCATCAAAGAGGTCGAAATCCTGCGGCTGCTTCGCCAGCTGGGACGGATCGGGCAGGCCGCAGTATTTATCCTCAGGCGCCACGCGCGCCATGCTGATGGCGCGGCTGACCAGCTCGTCCAGCGTGGCCCTGGCGAAATCGGTGGTGGAGACGCAGGCCTGGCGCTGGCCCAGCAACACGCGCAGGCCCAGCTCGCGGCTTTCCGAGCTTTCGACATCTTCCGGTTCGCCCAGCCGCACGCCGGCGCTGAGCGAGCGCGATTCATGATACAGCGCGTCGGCATTTTCAGCCCCGGCCTTGCGGGCGGCAGCGATCAGGTCGGCAACCAGGGACTGGGCATCGGCGGCGCGCTTGGCTGTGTCGGACATGGAAATACTCGATCTGGAAGTATGAAGTATGGGGTCAGGCGTCGGTCTTATCGTCCATCCTGTAGGACATATATGCAATGACCGCGACAAAACAACCAATCACCCAGGCCAGCGGGCTGAGCGGGTCATGCCATTCCTTCCAGTCGCTGCCGGTGATTTTGCCAGCGATCTGGGCGGCCAGGTCGAGGACGATGGCCCCGATGCCAATGCCCAGGGCTGCCGAAAAGATCAGGTTCCAGGCGGCACGCAGCAGGCTGGCTGGATGCCACCAGGGCAGCAGGTCGCGGTCGGCCGGACGGGCTTTGCGAAAGCGGGGCTGCAGGAAGCGCATCGATCCGGTCAGTGAATGGTGGGCGTCGGTTCGGGCGCGTCGGCCTCGGCGGTGATCGCCGGGCGGGCGAGAATCCACAGCACCATGCGGTCGCGCAGGCCGCGGATCGGTTGCGGCTTCAGCGCCACCATGTCGCGCAGCGCGCCGACATCGCCGCGGGTTTCCTCCACCAGCTTGTCGACGAAGGCCTGGCTCAGGCAGAGCTGGGCATTCAGCGTGCGGGTCATCTGCTCCAGCCGGTGCGCCACATTCACCGTTTCGCCGATCAGGGCATATTCGACGCGGGTTTCATCGCCGATATTGCCCAGCGTCAGCGGGCCGTAATGGATGCCGACCGCGAGCTGCAGCGGCACCTGGCGCAGCAGCTTGCGCTGGCGGTTCAGCTGATCCATCTCGCGCAGCATGGCGCGCGCGGCCAGCAGGGCGGCCGAGGTATCGCGCGGGCCGGGTTTCGGCGTGCCGAACGAGGCCATGATGCCGTCGCCGAGATACTTGTCCAGCGTGCCGGCATTGTCGGCCACGGCGCGGGCCAGGCGCTGATGCACCTCACGCAGGATGCCGATGGTCTGTTCCGGCGTATGGTCGTCGGCGATCTGGGTGAAGCCGACCAGATCGGCAAACAGCACGGCGGCATCCAGCTGCTTCACCTGGCCGAGCGCATCGTCCATGCGCGAGAGTTCCTCGGCGATATGCGGCGAGAAATGCCGCGACAGGTTGCGGCGGGCGCGCTCGGTCTCGACCTGCCGCGCCAGCAGGGTGCGCGAGCGCATCACAGACACGGCGAGCAGCAGGCCGATAATGCCGATCAGGATGATGCGCGGCAGGAATTCGCCCAGCCGCACGTTCCAGGGATTGAGGATGTAATCGATGCGCTCGGCCATCGGCATGTGCAGGATATTGTCAAAGCGGCTGCCGAAGGTGACATCGGGCTGCATGGCGATATACATCGTGCCGACGCTCCAGCAGAGGATGGCGGCCAGCGTGGTGTGCAGCACAGTGCGCGCCGACTGGCCCAGCGCCGACAGCACAACGAACAGCGCGACATAAAGGATGGTGTCGAAGCCGAGCCGCATCGGCGCCGGCAGAGGATTGAGATCGAACGGGTTGGGCAGCACGATGGCGGCGGTCAGCAGCGCCATGTCGATGAAGGGAAACAGCCAGTGCATCCAAGGGCGATCAAGCTCGGGCTTGCGCAGCAGCACCTGCAGATAGGCCGAAAAGGCGAAGGCGCCGAGATAGCCGTAATAGTTCAGCGCCAGCGGCCAGCCCATCTCGATGCTGAGGATGGTGGCGACGATGATGCAGACGGCGTAGCGCAGCCCGATGGTCAGCCGCAGCGCCTCGTATTCCTCATGGCGGAAGGCCAGCGACAGGCGCTCGTTTTCCGCGGCGGGTTTTGCATCCCCGCCGCAAATCTGTTCACGCAGGCTTTGCCATAGCCGCATGGTTCCGAATGCCTCGTCCTGTCCCTGTTCGGCCGATTGTCGTGGGGAAGTGGAGGGCCGTCAATCCGCGGCCCTGTGACTTAGGTCACAGGGCGCCGGCAGTTAACGGGATCGCTGCTTCAGGGCAGCAGGGCGGCAGCCGCGGTGCCGGCCTCGGTTTTCCAGGCCGCAATGGCGGCGCCGGCGCTTTTTGCGAGCAGGGCGCGCAGATCGGCCGAGAGCTGGCCGCTGCCGGTGATGGTGACGCCATTGGCCTTCATGCGGGCATAATTCTCGGCCAGCCGGCTTTCCAGCAGGCGCCACTGGCTCACCTCGGTGGCGGCTGCGGCCCGATCGACCGCCGCGCGCAGGTCGGGTGGCAGGGCCTGATAGGCGGCCTCGTTCACGGCGGACAGGCTGAGCGGCACGGCGTAATTGATTTCGGTGAAATGCGGCAGGAAGTCCCACAGCTTGCGACCGGCGCCGCCATCGCCCGATGACAGCACGCCGACCACGGAGCCATCGGTGAGTTTCGGCATTGTATCGGCAAAGGACAGGTTGACCGCCGCCGCACCGGCATCGGACAGCACTTTTGTGCTGGTGGCGTCGTAGGTGCGGATGGCGAGGCCCTTCAGGCTGGCCGGCGTGGTGATCGGGGCCTTGGCCCAGATGCCGCTCGGCGGCCAGGGCGTGGCATAGAGCAGGCGCTGCTTCTCGGCGTTCAGTCGCGCCACATAGGCTGGCCTGGCGCGGTCATAGAGCTTGCGGGCGTCTGCATTGGTGGCAGCCAGGAAGGGCAGCGAGGAGAGCAGGAACAGTGGATCGGTCTTGCCCATGGCGCCGGCGAAGGCATCGCCCGCCGTGACCTTGCCGTCGCGCACGGCGGCCACCATGTCGGCCGATTTCACCCCGGCGCTGGCATCGAAGCTGGGTGTCACGATGATACGCCCGCCGCTTTCCTGCGCCAGACGGGCGGCGAAGCTGCGCAGGCCCTCGCCCGGCATCGAGGTGGCGGGATATTCGGTCGCCATGGTCCAGGCAATGGTCTGTGCCCGGGCCGGTTGCCCGGCGGGCAGTGCGAGCAGCAGCGCGGCGGCAGCGAGGCCTCCGGTCAGATATCGACGTGTGATACGCATGGGGAGGCCTCTTTCTGTTGGGGAGATTTTATTTCCAGATCGGTTTGCCCGATCCGGGCAGGCCGAGTTTGGGCCATTTTTCGGTGACGGTGCGGATGACGTCCTCATCCATGCGGATTTTCTCGCCCCACTCGCGTTTCGTTTCGGGCGGCCATTTGTTGGTGGCATCGAGGCCGATCTTGCTGCCCAGGCCTGACTCCGGGCTGGCGAAATCGAGATAGTCGATCGGGGTATGCTCGACGAAGGTGATGTCGCGGGCCGGGTCCATGCGGGTCGACATCGCCCAGACCACATCCTTCCAGTCGCGCGCGTTGATGTCGTCGTCCACCACGATGATCCACTTGGTGTACATGAACTGGCGCAGGTAAGACCACACACCCATCATCACGCGCTTGGCATGGCCGGGATAGGCCTTCTTCATGCTGACCACGGCGACGCGATAGGAACAGCCCTCAGGAGGCAGCCAGAAATCGACGATCTCGGGGAACTGCTGGCGGATCAGCGGCACGAAGACATCGTTCAGCGCCTCGCCCAGCACGCTGGGTTCGTCGGGCGGCCGGCCGGTGAAGGTGCTCAGGTAGATCGGAGCCTTGCGCATGGTGATGGCGCTGATTGTGAAGACCGGGAACTGCTCGACCGAGTTGTAATAGCCGGTGTGGTCGCCATAGGGGCCTTCGTCGCGGTAATCCTCCAGCGAGACATGGCCTTCCAGCACGATCTCGGCCTCGGCCGGCACCTTCAGCGGGATGGTCCTGCAATCGACCAGTTCGACCTTCTTGCCGCGCAGCAGGCCGGCGAACTGGTATTCCGACAGCGTGTCTGGCACCGGCGTCACGGCGGCCAGGATGGTGCCCGGATCGGCGCCGATCACCACGGCGGCGGGGAAGGGCTCGCGCTTGCCGGCCTGTTTCCAGCGCTGGTGCTGCTGGGCGCCGCCGCGATGCTTGAGCCAGCGCATCAATGTCTGGGTCTTGTTCAGCACCTGCATGCGGTAGATGCCGAGATTGAAGCGATCGGTCTTGTCGGTCTTGCTCGGGCCCTGCGTGACCACCAAAGGCCAGGTGATCAGCGGCGCCGGCTCGCCCGGCCAGCAGGTCTGGATCGGCAGTCTGGTCAGGTCGATATCGTCGCCCTGCAGCACCACCTCATGCACCGGCGCACTGCTCACCGTTTTCGGCTGCATCGCCATCACGGTTTTCACCAGCGGCAGCAGGCTGAGTGCCTCGCGGAATCCGCCGGGTGGTTCGGGCTGGCGCAGGAAGGCCAGCGTCTCGCCGACAGCCTTCAATTCGGACGGTTCGCGGTCCATGCCCCAGGCGACGCGCTCCACGGTGCCGAACAGGTTGACCAGCACGGGAATGTCACTCGGGCTGCCATCGGCGCGCACCGGCTTCTCGAACAACACCGCCGGCCCGCCCTCGGCCAGCAGCCGGGTCTGGATCTCGGTCATCTCCAGATGGGTGGAGACCGGTTCGCGCACGCGCACCAGCCGGCCCTTCTGTTCCAGCTGGGTCATGAAATCGCGCAGCGAGGCATAGGGCATTAGGGCTTGTCCGGTTTATGCGTGGCGAAATACAGGCCCGGCAGAACCAGCGCCGTGCCGAGCCAATGGTAGAATGCAAATACCTCGCCGAGAAGCAGCCAGGCCATGATGGCGGTATAAACCGGCGAGAGATACAGCATCAGGCCGGTGCGGTTGGGGCCCAGATGCTTGGTCATGTAGCCAAACGTGGCATAGGCACCGACGCCGGGCACCAGGATCAGGGTGACGACCGCGGCAATGGTGCGCAGGTCGAAGTGGGGCGGACCGACGACGGCCAGTTCGAAAGCCTGCACCGGCAGCACCACCAGCACGCCGGCAAAGGCGATGGTGGCCAGCCGGGCGCTGACGCTCAGCCGGCTCGGCCAGTGCTTCAGCAACACGCTGTAGAGCGCCCAGGCGGCGGCGGCGACCAGGATGATCAGGTCGCCCGGGGTAAATGTCAGGTGCAGGATGGTGGCGGGGTCGCCGCGCAGGATGATGGCCAGCACGCCGGTCAGCGCCAGCGCGGTGCCCAGCCCCTGGCGCAGGGAGAAGCGTTCGGCAAACAGCATGCGGCTGAGCAGGATGATCATCACCGGCGAAGTGGCGTAGATCAGCCCGATATTGGTGGCCGTGGTGGTGGCGGCGCCGTAATAGACACCGCCGCCGCAGATGCCCATGCCGAGAAACCCCAGCACGGCGAATTCCTTCCATTCGCGCAGGATGGCGGCACGGGCGCGCCAGAGTTCGCGGCCGCAGAAGGGCAGCAGCACCAGCACCACACCGATCCAGCGCAGTTCGGCCAGCGCGACGGGCGGGATCAGGCCGGCGGTGGCGCGCGCCATCACCATATTGGTGGTGAACATGGCCGGCGTGATGAACAGCAGAATCTGCGCGATGCGCAGGTCGCGGGCGGAAGAGGCGGCGGGTTCCATTGCCGGGCAGATTAGGCGGCGGGCGAAGCACTGACCAGTGCTTGCTCTTGGGCTTGACCTCGCTCGAGGCCCGGCCTAAGCCGATGGCATGCGCCGTTTCCCTGAAGACTTCGCCGATCTGCTGACGCCGAAGGGCGCCGCCCTGCTGGCCGGCCGCCATGCCCGGGCGGGCGCCCTGGCTGAGCCGCGCACCCGCTTCCTGGCGCTGGACGGCCTGATCGACGCCCGCCCGGCCAGGGCGGTTGCCGCCCTGCTGGACAAGGCATTGCTGCCGCATTTGCGCGAGATGGCGCAGCCGATCCCGCCGGAGACGATCTGGGAGCAGACGCAGAATTATGCGGAAGCGCTGCCCAAGACGATGCGCCAGCGCACCGCGCATCTGGACAATGCGCGCTCGGCGGCGTTCAAGGCCGCCAGCGAGATCGGCCTGATCGCCATGCTGCGCTCAGACAGCTACCGCGCTTTCGCCGCTGCGCTGGCCGGTCGGGTGCTGAAACAGAAATACGGCCTGCAGGCGATTGCCTATGGCGCCGGCGATTATGCCGGGCCACATACCGACCACCATCCGGAAGAACCGGCTGCCCGGCGCGGCTATCTCGACATGCATCTGAGTTTTGCCACGAATGCTGTGCGCGACCAGTATCTGGTCTATGCCAAGACCGGGCATTTCACCGAGATGGTGGAGGTTACGCAGAAGCCGGGGCTGGTGACGGCCTATCGCCTGCCATTCTGGCATTACACCACGCCGCTGCGCGCCAAGCCGAAGCAGGAGAAGAAGGCCCGGCGCTGGGTGCTGCTGGGCACGTTCCTCTTCGCCGATCAGGCGGCGAGATAGCCCTTCTTGGGCGCCGGCTCCAGTTTGCCGCCGGCGGCCTTCACCGCCTTGATATAGGCGGCTTCCGACTTGTAAGGGCCGAATTTCTTGAAATCATCCGGCGTGCAGGCGGTCAGCTTGCCCTTGTCGCCCGGCTTGATCTTGAAATAGCCGCCGTCGCGATGGATCACCGGAATGATCTTCTTCTTGCGGCTGAACACCCGGCGCATGTTGGCCGAATGGCTTTTCATCGTGTCGTATTCTTCCGGGTCGAGCTTGAAGATGCGCTCGAAGGCGGCAACCATCTCCTCGACGAACTTGCGCTCGACCACCTGCATGTTGGAAATGATCCAGCAGCGGTCCTCGAAATCCCAGTAATAGGTCAGGCCGATGAACTTTCCGGCCTTGTCGAGATAGGGATAGAAGGGGAAGGAGCGGCAGGCGATGGTGCGGTTGTCGCGCTCGCAGAAGGCGGCACCCTTGCACTCGACCGCGCAGGCATGGTCGTTCAGCTCGTCGACGATGCGGCGCGACACGGCATCGTTCGGCTTGTAGTCGAACCACAGATCGGTGCGGCTTTTCAGCAGCTTGTATTCCGCCTTGTCGACCACCGGAATGGCATTCTCGGTCGAGCAGCAGACCGGCTGGCCGCCGTTCAGCGGCGCGCATTTGCGACCGCAATCCACGAAGGCGAGGTTGGCGTTGTATTGGCTGTACAGGCTCGCGAAGTCCTGCGGTGCGATTCGGCGCTTGGTCATGGGCGGAACATACGCGGCGTGCCGATCTTCGCCAAGCGATATGCTCAGCCCAGCAGGAAAGCGGCAAACAGGATCAGGCCGGCATCGCGATTTGCCCGGAATTTGGTCAGGCAGTCGGCGCTGTCATCGGGTTCCAGCATCAGGGCCTGCCAGGCGAAATGCACGGCCGCCAGGCCAAGGCCGATCCAGAAGGGCCAGCCCAGGCCCGCCATCCAGCCGACGATGCCCAGGCCGAGCAGGGTGAGGTCGTAGAAGCCGGCGACCCACAGCCGGGCCTTGTCGCCAAACAGCCGCGCGGTCGATTTCACCCCGATCAGGGCATCGTCTTCCTTGTCCTGCAGGGCGTAGATGGTGTCGTAGCCCAGCGTCCAGACAATGCCCGACGCATAGAGCACCAGCGTGACCCAGTCGAGCCGGCCGACCACCGCCGCATAGCCCAGCACCGCGCCCCAGTTGAAGGCGAGGCCGAGGAAGAATTGCGGCCACCAGGTGACGCGTTTCATGAAGGGGTAGAGTGCGACCAGGCCGAGCGAGGCGACGCCGAGCCAGATCGCCAGGTCATTCATCTGGATCAGGATCAAAAACCCGACCAGGGCCTGCGCCAGCAGCCAGAGCCAGGCGCGGCTGACGCTGACCTGGCCCGAGGGGATCGGGCGCAGCCGGGTGCGCTCGACCTGGCCGTCGAAATCGCGGTCGACGATATCGTTGAAGGTACAGCCGGCGCCGCGCATCACCAGCGCACCGATGCCGAACAGCAGGATCAGCCCGTGGTCGAGCGGGGCGTTTTCCGGCCGTGCCAGCGCGATGGCCCACCAGCCGGGCAGCAGCAGCAGCCAGGTGCCGATCGGCCGGTCCAGCCGGGACAGCCGGGCATAGGGGCGCCAGCCGGCCGGCAGCCAGCGCTCGACCCAGTGATTTGCCACGGCATCTGCGGGCGCCTGATCGGTGACTTCGTGGCCGGGCTTTGTCATAACGCTGCTGTAGTCCAGCCAAAAGCGGCGCACAAGCGATAATGACCGACGCGATCAAAGCCCGCCTTTATGTGACCGATGCGCTCAGCATCGGCGGCACGGTCGCGCTTGATGACGACCAGGCCCATTACCTGCGCCACGTGCTGCGGCTGGCGCCGGGCGATGCTGTTGCGCTGTTCAATGGCCACGACGGCGAGTTCCGCGCCGTGATCGCCGAAGCGGGCAAGAAAGCCTGCCGCCTGACGGTCGAGGCCCTGCTGCGACCCCAGGGGCCGCCGGCCGATCTGTGGCTCTGCTTCGCGCCGATCAAGCAGGGCCGCATCGAGATGATCGTCGAGAAGGCCACCGAGCTGGGGGCCGGCCGCCTGCTGCCGGTCATCACCCGGCGGGTGCAGATGCAGAAGGTGAATGCCGAGCGCCTGTTCGCCCATGCGCGCGAGGCCGCCGAACAATGCGAGCGGCTGGATGTGCCCGCGGTTGCCGCGGCGGTTACGCTGGAGACACTGCTGGCCGACTGGCCGGCAGACCGCCGGCTGTTCGTCTGTGTGGAGCGCGCCGAGGCGCTGTCCCTGCTGGCTGCCGCCCAGGCGGTGACGGGACCCTGCGCCCTGCTGATCGGTCCAGAAGGCGGCTTTGCGCCGGAGGAGCTGGCGCGCATCGCAGCCCTGCCGCAGGTCGTGCCTGTTTCGCTGGGCCCGCGTATTCTGCGCGCTGAGACAGCGGCGATTGCGGCCTTGGCTATTTTACAATCCGTGCGGCAGAATTAGCCGGGCCATTCAAGACCCGGTTCAATTTCCCAGCGTCACTGAACCGCAGTATACCGGGGCTGGACAACGGCTTACATCTGCCCCATATGCCGAAAGCAGCCGTTCGGCCGCCTACCAGCGCACCATAAAACGATAATAAGAATCACCGAGGTTTTCATGTCCGGACCGGCCCAGGCGCCTGAGACGCCGATTACATCCAAGGCGCAGCTTGTCGAGTATCTGGCGGAAGGCTCCAAGCCGGAAGCCGACTGGCGCATCGGCACCGAGCACGAGAAGTTTGCCTATAACACAACCGATTTTCGTGCCCTGCCCTATGAGGGCAAGGCCAGCATCAAGGGCCTGCTGGTCGGGCTGCAGCGTTTTGGCTGGGAGGCGGTGAACGAAGGCGACAATGTCATCGCCCTGGTCAAGGACAAGCAGTCGATCACGCTGGAACCGGGCGGGCAGTTCGAGCTGTCGGGTGCGCCGCTGGAAACCATCCACCAGACCTGCATCGAAGTCTCGACGCATCTGAAGCAGGTGCGCGAGGTCGGCGACGAGACCGGCATCGCCATGATGGGGCTGGGCTTCAATCCGAAATGGCGCCGCGAAGACATCCCGGTGATGCCCAAGGGCCGCTACAACATCATGCGCGCCTATATGCCCAAGAAGGGCAATCTCGGCCTCGACATGATGCTGCGCACCTGTACCGTGCAGGTGAACCTGGACTATTCCTCCGAAGCCGACATGGTGAAGAAATTCCGCACCAGCCTGGCGCTGCAGCCGCTGGCCGTGGCGATGTTCGCCAATTCGCCGTTCACCGAGGGCAAGCCGAATGGCTTCCTGAGTTATCGCAGCCAGATCTGGACCGACACCGATCCGGATCGCACCGGCATGCTCGGTTTCGTGTTCGAGGATGGCATGAGCTTCGAGCGTTATGTCGATCACGCGCTCAATGTGCCGATGTATTTCTCGTATCGCGACGGCAAGTATATCGATGCCTCGGGCCAGAGCTTCCGCGACTTCATGGCCGGCAAGCTGCCGGCCCTGCCGGGCGCGATGCCGACCATGCGCGACTGGGCCGATCACATCACCACCCTGTTCCCCGAAGTGCGGCTGAAGCGTTTCCTGGAAATGCGCGGCGCCGATGGCGGCCCGTGGTCGCGGCTCTGCGCCCTGCCGGCTTTGTGGGTCGGCCTGCTCTACGACAAGGGCGCGCTGGATGCGGCCTGGGATCTGTGCCGCGACTGGACGCTGGCCGAGCGCGAGCAGCTGCGGCTGGATGCACCGAAATATGGCCTGCACACGCCGCTGCGCGGCCGGCCGCTGAAATATTACGCCGAGCAGATGGTGCAGATCGCCATGGGCGGCCTGAAGGCGCGCTCGCGCCTGTCGCCCGCTGGCGAGGACGAGACGCATTTCCTCGAGCCGCTGGTGCGCATCGTGGAAAGCGGCGAGACCCCGGCCGAAGCCCTGCTGAAGCTGTATAATGGCCGCTGGAACAAGTCGGTCGATCCGGCCTTCACTGAACTGGCTTACTGATCCAGGCTTTCAGACGTACAGGGTCGTACAGCGCGCGCGGCAAATCTGCTGCCAGCGCCGGCGGCGGCGCGGCAACGGCCTGGCGCAGGACCTTCAGGGCCTCGCGCGCCTGCGGCCAGTGTCCGGCTTCGGCCTGACCGGCGATCGCCGCCAGCCGCCGTGACCATTCCTCCAGCGCGCCGCGGCTGCCGCGCATGTCGGCTTCGGCAAAACGCTCATAGATAAAGCCGATCTGGCCGCGGATCATCACCGTGATGCGCGCGGCCAGCGCCGGCTCTTCCTCGGCCAGCGGCACGCGCAGCGCATCGAGATAGCGCAGCAAGTCGGCCAGATCCTGCTGCAGGGTCACCGGCACGGCGGTTTCGGCGGCCGGCTGCAGTTTTTCCTGATAGGCCACCAGCGCATCCAGCAGCAGGGCATCGGGCTCGGCGCCGGCAAATTCGGTCACGATCACCCGGCGGGTGAAGTCACGCAGCGAGGCGCTGCGCTTGTCATGGCCGAGGCGTTCTTTCGTTTTCACGCCGCGCAGGCTGGGGATTTCCACCGGATTGTCGGTGCCATCCTCGCCGCGCAGATTCCAGAAGGCATGGCTGACATCGATAGTGCCCGGCTTGTCCGAGAGACCCGGGATGAAAAAGGCTTTGGTGGCGAAGCCGTTGGCGTGGCAGGCCTGACAGGAGAGGCCGGCCTTGCGCGCGGTGCCGCCCAGCGTGTCCGGGCTGCGAAAGGCCAGCCGGCCGAATTCGACATAGAAGCTCTGCTGCTCACCACTCTCAAGCTGTTCCTGCGGATGCCGGGTCAGGCTTTCGACCGACAGGCTGCCGGGCGGCAGCCATTCCAGCGCGCCGGTCAGCGACTGTGCCTGTGCCGAGACAAGCGGCAGCGCGGCCAGAAGCAGACCAAAGACAAGCCGACGCATCGCCGTGCGCCGGTCAGTCGCGATGATAGGGCAGGCCGTGGTTCATCTCGCGCGACGGCTGATCGCATTCGCAGTCGCCGACGATCTTGGCCGGCACGCCGGCCGCCGTGCAATGCGGCGGCACCGGGATCAGCACCACGCTGCCGGCGCCGATCTTGGCGCCTTCGCCGATCTCGACATTGCCGAGAATCTTGGCGCCGGCGCCGATCAGCACGCCACGGCGGATCTTGGGGTGGCGGTCGCCGGTTTCCTTGCCGGTGCCGCCGAGCGTGACATGCTGCAGCATCGACACATCATCGTCGATCACGGCGGTCTCGCCGATCACCACGCCGGTGCCGTGGTCGATCAGGATGCCGCGGCCGAATCTGGCGGCCGGGTTGATGTCGACGGCAAAGGTTTCCGAGCTGCGGCTCTGCAGCAGGAAGGCCATGGTCTCGCGCTTCTGGTGCCACAGCCAATGGGCCACGCGATGGGTCTGGAGTGCCTGGAAGCCCTTGAAGAACAGCAGGGGCTTCAGGAAGCTGCGGCAGGCCGGGTCGCGCTCGTTGACCGCGACCAGGTCGGCGCGCACCGCATGGCCGATATCGGGATCGGCATCGAAGGCTTCCTCGATCACCTCGCGCAGGCCGAGCGCCGGCAGTTCGGCGCTGCCCAGCTTCTGCGCCAGGATGTAGCTCAGCGCATCTTCCAGCCGCTCATGATGCAGCACGGCGGAATGCGCCATGCTGCCGAGGACCGGCTCCTGGGAGGCGACGACAGCGGCTTCCTCGCGGATGCGCTGCCACACCGGATCATGCTTGAGCAGATCCGAGCTGCTGATCTTGTTTACGCTGGCTGGCATGGGACTTCCCCTCACATACCCTTCAATTTCATTTCAGGCGGCTTTGGCTGTGCCGCCCACGGTCAATCCTTCGATCAGCAGGGTCGGCTGGCCGACGCCGACCGGCACGCCCTGGCCGGCCTTGCCGCAGGTGCCGATGCCGGTGTCGAGCTGCAGGTCGTTGCCCACCGCCTTCACCTGCTTCAGCACTTCGGCGCCGGCACCGATCAGGGTGGCGCCCTTGATCGGCGCGGCAACCTTGCCGTTCTCGATCATATAGGCCTCGGTACAGGAGAACACGAACTTGCCCGAGGTGATGTCGACCTGGCCGCCGCCGAAATTGACAGCGTAGATGCCCTTTTTCACGCTGCTGAGAATCTCGCCGGGGTCGCGGTCGCCGGCCAGCATGAAGGTGTTGGTCATGCGCGGCATCGGGTTATGGGCAAAAGACTGGCGCCGGCCGTTGCCGGTCGACCGCACGCCCATCAGGCGGGCATTCATGCGGTCCTGCATCAGACCTTTCAGGATGCCATCCTCGATCAGCATGGTGTTTTCGGTCGGCGTGCCCTCGTCGTCGATGGTGAGCGAGCCGCGGCGCTTGTCCATGGTGCCATCGTCCACGATGGTGACGCCGGGCGCGGCGACGCGCTGGCCCATCAGGCCGGCGAAGACGGAGGTCTTCTTGCGGTTGAAGTCGCCTTCCAGGCCATGGCCGATGGCTTCATGCAGCAGGATACCGGGCCAGCCGGCGCCGAGCACGACAGGCATTTCGCCGGCCGGGGCCGGCACCGAGTCGAGATTGACCAGTGCCTGGCGCAGCGCATCGTCGACTTCGGCCTGCCAGTGGGACGGATCGAAGAACTGCTTGTAGCCGACGCGGCCGCCGGCGCCGCGGCTGCCGCTTTCCATGCGGTCGCCCTGGCCGGCCACAACCGAAACATTCAGGCGCACCAGCGGACGGATATCTTCCACCAGCTTGCCGTCGGCGCGCAGGATAGCGACCGCCTGCCAGCTGCCGGCCAGCGAGACCGACACCTGCCTGACGCGCGGATCTTTCGCGCGGGCATAGGCGTCGATCGCCTGCAGCAGCGCCACCTTCTGCTCGAAGGGAATCTCGTTCAGCGGATTGTCGTCGCCATAGAGATGGCGGTTGGTGGCGGCCGGGCCGAGGCTCATCTCGCCGCCATGGCCGGTGCGCACGGCGCGCACCGTGGTGGCGGCACGCTTGATCGCGGCCTCGGAAAGTTCGGAGGCATGGGCATAGCCGGTCTGCTCGCCCGAGACGGCGCGAAGGCCGAAGCCCTGTGTGGTGTCATAGGCCGCGGCCTTGAGGCGGCCGTCATCGAAGGTCAGGCCTTCCGACTGGCTGTATTCCAGGAACAGCTCGCCATCGTCGGCGCCCTGCAGCGAGTCGCCGACAATCGACTGCAGCCGCGACCGGTCGAGCCCGGCGCGGGTGAAAAACAGATCCTGGGCGGTCGAAGCACCGGTCATGACGAACCTCGTAACAAGCCTGAAAAGACTGGGAAAATCGGGAAACGCCCCGGGACTGCGGATTATATGGCGCCGCGGTTAAGAAAAATACAGCCCCCTGCAAAGGGGCGAAGGGTCAAATCAGCGTGGGCGGGCCGCTAATTGCGGCGGCGGCGATCACTCTGGCGCAGCAGTTCTGCCATGTCCTCGGGCGGCACCGGCCGGCTGATCAGGTAGCCCTGCAGCTCGCTGCAGCCCACGCCGCGCAGGAAGTCGCGCTGGGCGGCGGTCTCCACGCCCTCGGCCACCACCGGCAGGTCGAGACCGTTGGCCATACCGATCATGGCGCGGACCAGCGCGATGTCGCGGTCGTTGCCTGGCAGGTCGGCGATGAAGGCGCGGTCGAGCTTGATCTTGCGGATCGGCAGCCGCTGGATGTAGCTCAAGGACGAATAGCCGGTGCCGAAATCGTCGAGCGCGGCATCGACGCCGATCTCGGCCAGTTCGCGGATCGCCTGCACGGTGGCTTCCATATTCTGGATCGCCGCCTGTTCGGTGATCTCGATGCCGATGAAGGACACCATGTCGGGTTCCTCCTTCGCCATCTTGCGGAAATAGGCCGGCAGGTCGTCGCGGATGAACTGCTGGCCCGAGACATTGACGAAGACGCGGCGCGGCTCGATGCCCTGGCGACGCCAGTCGCGGATCTGTTCGGCGACCGTGGCAAACACCCAGCGCGTGATTGCGATGATGCCGCCGGTTTCCTCGGCCAGCGGGATAAATTCCGACGGCGAGATGGCGCCGAGATCGGGATGCTTCCAGCGCAGCAGCGCCTCGATGGCGCAGATTGCGCCGGTCGCGGTCTCCACCACCGGCTGGTAGACGACATGGAATTCGCCATTGTCGATGGCGGCGTCCAGATTCATGGTCAGCCGCAGGCGGCGCTCGGCGGCGCGGGTCATTTCCGGGCTGTAGAAGCGCGTCGAATCACCGCCGGCGGCGCGCACCAGCTTCATCGCCAGTTCGGCCTTGGCCAGGGCGTCGCCGATCTTTTCCGACGGATCGTCGACGATGGCGGCGCCCATGCTGACCTTCAGCGGCACCAGCCGGCCTTCCGCCGTGATCGGCTTGGTCAGATGCGCATGCACCGCCTGGGCCAGGTTGAGTGCGTTGTTGAGGTCGTTGACGCCGGCCAGGGCGGCGAACTGGTCGGCGGCGATGCGGCCGACCAGCGCCTCGCGCGGCAGCACCTCGCCCATGCGTTCGGCGGTGCCTTTCAGCACGCTGTCGCCGATATGGTAGCCGAAGCCCTCGTTGATATCGCGGAAGCCGTCCATGTCGAGGTTGAACAGCACCCACAGGCCGCCATCGAGGCGATGCTGGGCGCCCAGCATGCGCTCGGTCTCGGCGATGAAGCTGGAACGGTTGAGGATGCCGGTCAGCGGATCGTTGCGGCTGGCGAATTCGGCACGCAGCTCGACATCGCGGCGGTCGGAAATGTCGCGCACCAGGCCGATGAAGGCCGGGCCGTCCTCGCCGGCATATTCGCCGACACTGATATGGATGGGGAAAATCTCGCCGGACTTCTTGCGGCCGAGCGTGTCGCGGCCCAGCCCGAGGATCTTCGCCCGCTTGGTGGTCATGTAGTTGCGGATGTAGGAATCGTGGCCCGAGCGGAATGGCTCCGGCATCAGGACTTTGACATTCTGGCCGTTCAGCTCGCCCGGCGGGTAGCCGAAGATCGTGGCGCAGGTGTCGCTGACGCTGGCGATGTTGCCCTGGGCATCGATGGTGAGGACACCCTCGTTCATGGTGGCGACCAGTTCGCGCAGGGTCTCGGCCAGATCGCCCTGGCCGGCCGGCGAAGGCGGCGGCTCGGGCTTGCGCAGGATGGCGGCCGGCGGGCTGGGCGGCGGTGCGGGCAT
>NZ_CALRUC010000076.1:0-21110 GCF_943371255.1 Ferrovibrio terrae
GCCCAGAAGGCGAGCCGGATATAGGTGAAGAAGGCTTCCTGCGGCGCCGTGAAGATCATGCGGCGGCCTTCGGTGCCGGCCGCCTCGATCAGCGGATGCATCAGCAGGGCATAGATCTGCGGCGCGAAGAAATAGCAGACGGCGAAGGCGATAAAGACGGCACCCACCGCCCACATCAGGCGGTTGCGCAGCTCGACCAGGTGATCGAGCAGCGGCATGCGGGAGGCCTCGACTTCGTCTTCCGGCTTCTTGGGGTCCGCCTGGGCTTCGCTCACGTCTTGGTCTCGGTCTTCTCGACGGCGGGCACATCAGCCACAACTGGCGCCGGCTCGGCCTCGGCCGGGCCCGGATCGGCGATCTTGGTCGTGCCCTCACCCTTCAGATCGGCAGTGGCATCCATGATCGACTGGTTATGCTCGGCAAACTGCTTTTCCAGCGAGCCGTCCGGATCGAAGGTCTTTTTCACTTCGCTCTCGATCGAGAAATCGCTGACCTGCTTGGCCGCCTTGCGCAGCTCGTCCAGCTCGGTCTCGCGCACCATGTCGTCGATGCCGCTCTGGAATTCGCGCGCCATGGCACGCGCCTTCGAGGTCCATTGCCCGACGGTGCGCAGCACCTTGGGCAGGTCCTTCGGCCCGATGACGACCAGCGCCACCACCGCGATTACTCCGAGTTCCGACCAGGCAATGTCGAACATCGCCGCCTACGCCATCCGTGCTGCTGTGGACCGGCCGTGCATCACGGCCGGCGCTCCAGGGTCAATGCTGAGCAGTCTTGTCGGCCGGCGCGCCGGTCGCGGCGCCACCGGTCGGCTGGCTCTGCTGGTTGATCACCGGCGGCGGTTCGGCGGACTTATCCTTGTCCTTGTCTTCTTCCGACATGCCCTTGCGGAAATTCTTGATTCCCGAGGCGAGATCGCCGGCGACCTTCGGCAGCTTGCCGGCGCCGAAGATGATCAGGATCACCAGCAGGACGATCAGCCAATGCCAGAAACTGAAGCTACCCATACCCTTATCTCCTTCAAGTCAGGGCCCAAGGGGCCCCGGCTACCGTAGCGCCGCACTATGGCAGAGATCGTGCGCCCGAGGCAATCTTCCGCCCACCAACTTCTCTGCGGCAAACCACCGCTAAGCGGCTGGAAAAACGAAGCAGAAATCCGGATTCAGGCCGAAATGCAGCACCGCGCCGCTGGGCGGCAGCGGCCCGGCCGGCAGGCGGGCGGCAAAGCGCTGCCCGGCCGCGCTGACCTCGAGCCGGCGATAGGCGCCCAGCGCCATGGCGCGCTCCACCGTGAAGGCGGTGGCGCCCTGCCCGGCTGCGCGTTCCTGCAGGGCCTCGGGCCGGAACATCAGCAGCGCCGCGCTGCCATCCGGCATGCGCGCCGGTGCCGGCAGCCGGCCGAATGGCGTATCGACCGCGCCACCGGCCACCTTCACCGGCAGCTCATTGGTCTCGCTCAGGAAGCGGGCCACAAACGGTGTCGCCGGCGCGGCATAGACCTGTGCCGGGGTATCGATCTGCTCGATCCGGCCGGCCTGCATGATGGCGATGCGATCGCTCATCCGCATCGCCTCTTCCGGATCATGCGTCACCAGCAGGGTGGCGGTGCCGGCCAGCTTCAGCACATCCACGGTCTCGTCGCGGATCTGGTCGCGCAGCCGGCTGTCGAGGCTGGAGAACGGCTCGTCCAGCAGCATCACGCGCGGTTCGGGTGCCATGGCACGCGCCAGCGCGACACGCTGCTGCTCGCCGCCCGACAGCTGATGCGGATAGGCCGGCAGCAGACGGGTCAGGCCAAGCCGCCCGGCCCAGAGTCCGATGCGGGCCTCGCGCTCGGCCGCCGAAACACCGCCAAGACCGAAGGCGATATTCTGTGCCACGCTGATATGGGGAAACAGCGCGTGGTCCTGGAACACCATGCCGACATGGCGCCGCTCGGTGGGGATGTTGACGCGACCGCCGGCAACCACATCGCCGCCGATCTTCACCTCGCCGCTCTGCAGGTCTTCCAGGCCCGCCGCCAGCCGCAGCGTGGTCGACTTGCCGCAGCCCGATGGCCCGAGCAGGCCGAGGATTTCACCCGGCGCAACCTGGAATGAGACGCTGTCGACGGCGCGGCGGCGGCCGTAATCATGGCTGACCGCAATCAGGTCGAGGCCGGCGCCCTGCTTCTGCATGCCTGCAGGGCCATCACGCATCGTCAGACGGCGACTTTTCCTGGGCAGCCTTCTTGTCGTCGGCCTCTTCGTCGACCAGCGGTTCAAGGAACTCGCGGCCGTCATCGTCATCGTCCAGCGGGTCTTCGCCGGCCTCATCCAGGCTCTCGCCCGGCATCGGGATGCCGCCGGAAGCCGGCAGCGCTTCGAGCAGGCCCGACGCGCGCAGCTCCTCGATGCCCGGCAGGGAATCGACGCTTTCGAGGCCGAAATGCACCAGGAATTCATCCGTCGTGCCATAGGTGACCGGACGGCCGGGCACGCGACGGCGGCCGCGCACCTTCACCCAGTCGATTTCCATGAGCAGGTCGAGCGTGCCCTTGCTTAAAGAGACGCCGCGGATGTCTTCGATCTCGGCGCGGGTGCAGGGCTGGTGATAGGCAATGATCGACAGCGTCTCGATCGCGGCGCGCGACAGCTTGCGCTGCACCTGGCGATGCTCTTCCAGCATATGCTGCAGGTCGGGCGCGGTCATGAACGACCAGCGGCCGGCAACCTTCTTCAGGGTCACGCCGCGGCTGCGGTAGATGTCGTCCAGCGCGGCCAGCACGGCCGGCACGCGGGTGCCGCGCGGCAGGCGCTTGCGCAGGGTCGCCTCGTCCAGCGGCTCGGCGGCGGCAAACAGCAGCGCCTCGGCCATGCGGATGGCGGCATGGAAGGCGGCTTCCTTTTCGGCGTCGCTGAGGCCGGCATCGGCAGCGGCGGCCTCGTCCTCGGCCTGTTCTTCTTCCGACTTGGGTGCCTTGGCGCGGGACTTCTTCGCGGGGGCCGGAGCGGTCTCTAGCTCCTCGTCCTCGTCGTCTTCGTCGTCCTCATCATCGTCATCTTCATCGGACTCGTCGTCATCCTCATCGGAGTCATCGTCGTCCGCGTCATCATCATCGTCGTCGTCATCGGAATCATCATCGTCATCCGAATCATCGTCATCATCTGAATCATCGTCATCATCATCGCGACGCTTCGGCGCGGCGCCGGCGGCAAGCGTATCCTCATCCGCCTCGTCTTCGGCGGCAGCGGCGATCTTGATCTCTTCGTCCAGCCCGTCTTCGTTGGCTGGCAGCGCGTCGTTGGACTGCATCAGGTCTTACTCTTCCGGATTGACCGCCGCCGGCATATTGCCCTGGCCGCGGCGGATATAAATGGGACCGAAGGTCTGCATCTGCTTCAGCTCGATCAGGCCCTGCTTGGCCATTTCGAGGCTGGCATTGAAGGTGGAGGCCAGCGCCGATTTCACCGTGAACGGGTCTTCTGAGTCGACCGGCAGGAAGGACTGCAGGGTCGCCCAGTCGGGGATCTGGCCGATCATGTTGCGCAGGCGGGTCAGCGCCTCTTCCACCGACACGATGCGGCGGCGGGCCATTTTCATGGTCAGCACTTCCGTCGAGCCCTTGGAGGCGCGGAATTCGGCATAGGCCTTGAGCAGCTCGTACAGCGTGCTGTTGTAGACCGACTTGCGGATGACGCGCACGCCCTCGGGCTGGCCGCGCAGGAACATGGCGAGGCCGACCTGGTCGCGGCTCATCAGCTGCTCGCCAACCCGGCGCATCGCCTCCAGCTTCTGCAGCTGCAGGGCCAGGCGGGCGGCCATGTCGGCGCCCGACGGCTCGCCTTCCTTTTCGGGTTCGGGGATCAGCAGGCGCGACTTCAGGTAGGCCAGCCAGGCGGCCATCACCAGGTAATCGGCGGCGACCTCGATGCGAACCTTGCGCAACTCGGCGATGAAAACCAGATACTGTTCGGCCAGGGCCAGGATCGAGATCTTGCGCAGATCGACCTTCTGCTCGCGGGCCAGCAGCAGCAGCACGTCCAGCGGGCCCTCGAAGGCATCAAGGCTGAGAACGAACTGCTCGCCGATGCGGACGCCGGCCTCGTCCAGGCCGTCGCGATGGGCTGCCTCAAACGGCTCACCGCCCGGAACAACGGGCTCGGGCGCGGATGCGGGGGTTTCGGCGGCTTCGGTCAATGCCTTAAAATCCTTGCCATAAACCTTTGAATGCCAAACTTTTTAAAACCGGGAAGCGGTGTTAGCCGCCGTGCCCGGACAATACAAGCAGGATGTCCCGCAGCCCGACGATAATGGGCGTGATCAGCTCGAACAGCGGGTTCCAGTCGATGCCGAATTGACTGGCCACCAGAGGCACGGCGAGCAGCAGAATCAGCAGAAGCACCATGCCATAGCGCTCCAGCCGGGCCAAGGGACGCGCCAGCGCCAGCGGCAGCAATCCGACCGCCACCCGGCCGCCATCCAGCGGCGGCACAGGTATCAGATTAAAAATACAAAGTATAATATTGATATTTATAGCGTTATTCAGATTTCTGGCAATCCAGAGATCAGCCGTGTCGCCGAACAGCGGCAGCAGGTGAAACAGCAGCATCGCGATGAAGGCCTGGGCCAGGTTGATGCCCGGTCCGGCGGCTGCCACCAGCGCCATGTCGCGGCGCGGCGATGGCAGGTTGCGCATGTCGACCGGCACCGGCTTGGCCCAGCCAAACAGGAAGGGTGCCTTCACCAGCAGCAGCATGGCTGGCAGCACCACGGTGCCCATGGGATCGATATGGCGCAGCGGGTTCAGCGACAGCCGGCCAGCCAGCCGGGCCGTATCGTCTCCCAGCCGCCAGGCGGCGAAACCATGCGCCGCCTCATGCAGCGTGATGGCGAGTAAGGCCGGCAGTATCCAGGTCGAAACGGTGTACAGGGTTTCCATCATGGCCGGATTCTACAATCGCCGCCTCAGACGGAGACCTGCTCCATCAGGGACTGATAACGTGCCTGCTCGGCCTCGGTGAACGGCCGGGGCTGCGGCAGGGCATTGCGGGCACTGCTCACCCGGCGCACCGCCTCGCGCGACATGGCCGGCAGCACGCCAAACAGGGCCTGCATCTCGGGCAGGTCGCCCGAACAATGCAGCACCAGGTCGCAGCCGGCACGCAACGAGGCCAGGCCGGTCACCGCCGGGGTGCCCTTCAGTGCCTTCATGGTCAGGTCGTCCGAGATCAGCACGCCGTCGAAGCCGATCCGGCCCCGAATGATACGGTTGATCACATTGGGCGACATGGTTGCCGGCAGTACGCCGTCATAGGCGCTGTACACGATATGCGCGGTCATTGCCCATGGCGCGTGGCGCAGGGCCACAAAGGGCAGGAAATCGCTGCACTCCAGGATTTCGGCGCTGGTATCCACGACCGGCAAATCGAGGTGACTGTCGGTATGCGAGCGGCCATGGCCGGGAATATGCTTGATCACCGGCATCACGCCGGCATCAGACAGGCCGCGCATGACAGCCTCGGCCACCACGCTGACGGTATCGGCATCATGGCCATAGGCACGGTCGCCGATCACGTCATGGGCGCCTTCCACCGGCACATCGGCCACCGGCGCGCAATCCACGTCGATGCCCAGAGCAGCCAGTTCAGCGCCGATCCAGCGATAGTTCAGATAGGCCGCCTCTTCTGCCGCCGCCGGGTCGCGCGCATAGATATCGCCAAAGACGGCGCCGCGCGGAAATACCGGCCAGTGCGGCGGCTTCAGGCGGGCGACACGGCCACCTTCCTGGTCGATCAGCACAGGCGCGAAACGGTTGCCCACAACGCCGCGGAAATCAGCGACCAGCGCCTTCACCTGCGCCGGGTCGACAATGTTGCGGGCAAACAGGATCAGACCGAGCGGCTTGCGCACGCCGAACAGCACGCGCTCCTCGGCCGTCAGCTGCGGACCGGCACATCCCACCACGGCGGGCGCATAGGCGCCCCAATCCACCGATTTAACGTCCAACAACGATGCAGCCCTGGTTCTTGGCCGCCAGCGCGTTGCAGGCTGACTGCGCCTCGGCACGATCCTTCAGCGGACCGGCCTGCAGGCGGATGAAGGTGCCCTTGTCTGCGATCTCGACCCGCTCATAGGACGGCTGCAGGCCGCCCAGCACGTCGGGGAATTTCTTCTGCAACTGATTCCAGGTGGCGGTGGCCGCCGCCTGATCCTTCAGCGAGGCGAGCTGGATCTTGGCGCTGCCGCCCGGCGTGGCGGTCACAGTCGGTGCTGGCGTCGCTGCCCGCGCGGTCGAAGCCGGAGGAGCTGGTGTCTGCGCCGGCGTTGCCGGCGCGGTGGCGGTGCGCGGTGCCACCGGCTGCGGCTGGCCCGGTGCGGCAGGCGCCGGCGGGATCGGCGCCGGGCTGGGCGCGTCGGTACGGTTCGGCACGGCGGTGCTCTGGTTTGGCACGCTCTGCGCCGGCCGCGTCGGCACGCTCACAGCCGGCGAGGTCGCCACATTGGGCTGTGTCGGCGTCGCAGTCGGCCGTTCTTGCGGCGGCAGCAGTTTTTCAGTCTGCCCCGCCGTATTCGCCGCCGTGTTGCCCGGCAGGCGCTCGTAAATCTGCTTGTCCTGGTTCGGCACCTGCATGCCGCCGGGATTTTCCGGCGCCACCTTGGTCGGGCCCTGGTCGGCGCGGATCAGCGGCGGCGCACCCGAAGCGCCGCGCTTCACGCCCTGGTCATAGGCGAACCAGATGCCGACGCCGAAGGCCGCCACGGCACCCAGCGCAATGCCGGCCGTGATCAGGCGCTTCGGGCTACGGATGCCGGGCGCACTGGCCGTCTCACCAGGAACCGGGCGCATGTTACGATCGCCGCGCAGGTCGCTCATGGTCTCACCTCATCTCTTCGGCAGGCGTCACGCCCATCACCGCAAGTCCCGAGGCGATCACCACCGCCACCGCGCGCAGCATCGCCAGCCGCGCCCGCGTCAGGTCGGTATCCTCGGGCAACAGGAACCGCATGCCGGTATCGTCGCGGCCGACATTCCACAGGCCGTGGAAGGCCGCCGCAACCTCCTGCAGGAAAAACGCCACGCGATGCGGCTCATGCGCCTCGGCTGCGGAATCGACCATCCGCGGCCAGGACGCCAGCAGCTTGACCAGCGCCAGCTCGGCCGGGTGTGACAACTTCGTCATATCCGCCTTGGCCAGCGCCGTATCCGCGGTGTCCACCGCCGGCACTTCGGTCTTTGCATTACGCAGCACCGAGCAGATGCGAGCATGGGCATACTGCACGTAGAAGACCGGATTGTCCTTGGACTGTTCCGTCACCTTCTTGAAATCGAAATCGAGCTGCGCGTCATTCTTGCGCGTCAGCATGATGAAGCGCACGACATCCTTGCCCACTTCATCGACCACGTCGCGCAGCGTGACAAACGTGCCGGCGCGCTTGGACATCTTCACCGGCTCGCCGCCGTCCATCAGATTGACCATCTGCACCAGCTTGACGTCCAGCTCGGCCTCACCGTTCGACAGCGCCTTCACGGCAGCCTTCATGCGTTTGACATAGCCGCCATGGTCGGCGCCCCAGACGTCGATCATCTGGCTGAAGCCGCGACGATACTTGTCGTCGTGATAGGCGATGTCGGCGCCGAAATAGGTCCAGCTGCCATCGGATTTCTTCAGCGGCCGGTCGGTATCGTCGCCGAAGGCACTGGCCTTGAACAGCGCCTGCGGCCGCGTCTCGTAATCCTCGGGCAGCTTGCCCTTGGGGGGCTCCAGCACGCCGGTATAGATCAGGTCGCGCTGCAGCAGGCGGTCGAAGGCGGTCTGAACCGCGCCGCTCTCATGCAGGGCCTTTTCCGAGGTGAACACGGCATGATGGATGTTCAGCGCGGCGAGATCGTCGCGGATCATGTCCATCATCGCTTCGGTGGCTTCCTTGCGGAACAGCACCAGCCAGTCGGCTTCCGGCGCGGTCTGGTATTGCGCGTCGTATTTCTGTGCCAGATGCTGGCCCAGCGGCTTCAGGTAGTCGCCGGGATACAGGCCTTCCGGAATCGTGATGCTCTCGCCTAGCGCCTCGCGGTAGCGCAGATGCGCCGAGCGCGCCAGCACATCGACCTGGGCGCCGGCATCGTTGATGTAATATTCGCGGGTGACGTCGAAGCCGGCCTTGTGCAGCAGGGCGGCCAGCGCATCGCCAAACACCGCGCCACGGCAATGGCCGACATGCATCGGGCCGGTCGGGTTGGCCGAAACATATTCGACATTGACCTTGATGCCCTGCCCCAGCGCGCTGTCGCCATAGGCCTTGCCGGCATTGACGATGGTGCTGACCTGATGCTGCCAGTACTCAGGCTTGAGGCGCAGGTTGATGAAGCCTGGGCCGGCGATCTCGACGGCGGTGACATGCGGATTGGCTTCCAGCAACGGCTTCAGCTTCTCGGCCAGCGCACGCGGCGCCAGGCCGGCCGGCTTGGCGATCACCATGGCCACATTGGTGGCCAGGTCGCCATGGGTCGCATCGCGCGGCGGCTCGACCGTCACGGCCTTCAGCGGCAGGTCGCCAGAAGCGCTTCCTGGGAGCGACAGGCTTTCGACGGCCCGCATCACATCGCGGCGGAATTCGGTAAAAACATTCATTCGGGCAAGGCTTTTCTAAAAACACTGGCGGTAGGTCTGGTTTGGGGGCGGAAAGTAGCCATATGACAGCCCTGCCGCAACGTGGCGCGGGTGGTCCGGACCGTTCCGAAATTGACTTCCGCGCGTAAGCCCCTAAATTGCTGATCGAATGTGGCAAATTATTGGTAAACCAAGCGTAAACGCCAAATGACCGAAACCGCAGCCCAGACCGCCCCCGTCCCTGCCCCGGCCCCGCTCGCCGGCGCCGCGCTCGGCCTGACCGCGTCGGCGGCCCGGCGTATCCTGAAAGTGGCCGAGTCGGAGGGCAATCCGGCGCTCGGCCTGCGTATCAGCGTGTCCGGCGGCGGCTGCTCCGGCTTCCAGTACAGCTTCACGCTGGATGCCGACGAGACCGCCGATGACGTGGTGATCACCCGCGACGGCGCCCGCCTGCTGGTCGACGCTGTGTCGCTGGATTACCTGCGTGGCTCGGAACTGGATTTCGTCGAGGATCTTTCCGGCACCGGTTTCCGCATCAACAACCCGCTGGCATCCAGCAGCTGCGGCTGCGGCAATTCCTTCTCGGTTTAGTGAGCGCGCGGCAGGGTTGCAGCCCTAGCCGGACCCGCCACCTTGGCCGATACTGCCGGCCATGAGACTCGCCACCTGGAACGTCAATTCCGTCAAAGCCCGGCTGCCCAATGTGCTGGGCTGGCTGCGCGACAGTAAACCCGATGTCGTCTTCCTCCAGGAAATCAAATGCCAGGACGCGGATTTTCCGCGGCTGGAATTCGAGAGCCTGGGCTATCACGTCCATACCCACGGCCAGAAAAGCTACAACGGCGTCGCCCTGCTCAGCCTGCTCAAGCCCGATGCGGTGCGCACCCGGCTGCCCGGCGACGACGCGGATGAACAGGCGCGCTACATCGAGGGCGACTTTGGCGACCTGACGCTCTGCGGCCTCTACCTGCCCAACGGCAACCCGCGCCCGGGCGAGAAATATGACTACAAGCTGCGCTGGATGGAGCGCCTGCGCCTGCGCGCCGCCGCGCTGCTGGCGGCCGGCAAACCCTTTCTGCTGACCGGCGACTTCAACATCTGCCCGGCCGATGCCGACGTGTATGACCCCGCCGGCTGGGCCGAGGATGCGCTCTGTGCGCCCGACAGCCGCCGTGCCTGGCGCGCGCTGCTCAATCTCGGCCTCACCGAGGCCTGGCGCGCGCTGCATCCGGCCACGGTGGAATACAGCTTCTGGGACTACCAGGCCGGCGCCTGGCCGCGCAACAACGGCCTGCGCATCGACCATTTCCTGCTGTCGCCGCCGCTCGCCGACCGGCTGGTCGCCTGCGAGATCGACCGCGCCCCGCGCGGCCTGGAAAAGGCATCGGACCATACGCCGGTGCTCTGCGAGATCGCCGATGCCTGACGCGCCCGCCGCCGGCTTCGCCGATCTCTCGCTGCTGGTCGCCGAGGACGAGGCTTTCGCGCGCAAGCTGACGCTCGCCACCCTGCAGCGCATCGGCATCCGCAAGGTGACGGCGGTGACCGACGGCGCCCAGGCGCTGGAGGCCATCGCCCAGGCGCGCGAGCCGTTCCACCTGATCATTTCGGACTGGAACATGCCGAACCTGAACGGGCTGCAGCTGTTGCAGGCGGTGCGCGCGCATCACCCGCATATGCCCTTCCTGATGCTGACCGGCCATGCCGACCAGGAGCTGGTGCTGGCGGCGCGGGCAGCGCGGGTCAACGGCTATATCGTCAAACCCTTCTCGGCCGAGCAGCTGCGCAGCAAGATCGCCGTCACGCTCGGTATCAAGAGCTAGGCAGCCAGCAGATCGGCCAGCCGGGCGCGCGACTGGTAGAGATACGCCGATGGCACCACCTGCAGGCGACCGTCCTGCTGGCGCAGCAGGGTCGGCACGCCGCCGGTGCCGCTACGGGTGAGCAGCATCGCGGCCTCATCGACCCACTGCCGCAACGCCGCATCGTCCGCGACCTCGTCATCGGGCAGCACGAGGCCTAGACCGGCAGCCAGCGCGCCTAGCACGGCCTGGTCGGCGATGTCCCTGCCCTCGACCCAGCGCGCGGCCTGAATGGCGGCGAGCAGATCGAGCGCGCCGCCGGCCCGCTGTCGTTCGGCCGCGAACAATGCCGATGTGGCCGGGCCGCTGTCGAGCCGGGCGGCGGCATCGCCGATCACCCGGTCGGCATAGGCGGCACTGAACACCTGGCCGGTCAATGCGGCGATCCGCGCATCGGCGGCATGGATATGATCGCGCATGCCGTCAAGCGCACGCGCCTGGTCCCATGCGAATAGACCGACCGGGCGGGCAAGGACGGTGACACCGGGCTGTTCGCGCAGCCAGCGGATCGCTGGCGCGGCGCCGTAGCACCAGCCGCAGAGCGGATCGAGCAGATAGACAAAGGATCGGATGGCTGCATCTGTCATGATGTCGCCAGTATGCGGCACCGCCGGGTTTGCGCAAGCGGAGGCGGATGTGACCTGGTATCGCGGGTGATACCGCGCGCGGTGGCCTACAGCCCGAAGAAGGCGCGGATGCGCAGGAAGACTTCCGCCGTGCCGCTGCGGATCGCCGCGGCATGGTCGGCCGGGCTGAGCGACGCCAGCGCGGTTTCGTTGGCCATCCGGCGCTCGGTCATGATACGGCCCAGGCTCTCGGCCAGCAGCGGCTGCTCGCGCAGCAGCGGCGCGATATCCTCGGGCTCGATCACCCACACGGTGCAGGGATAGAGCGCGGTGACGCGGGCGCCGCGCTTCTCGCCGGTCAACAGCGCCATCTCGCCGAAACAGTCGCCGCCGCCCAGCCGCGCCAGCACCTGCCGCACGCCATCCTCGCGCTGCATGCTGACCTCCAGCGCGCCGCGCTCGACGATATAGAGCTTGGCAGCGGTATCATCCTGCTCGACCACGACGCGCCCGGCCGGGTGCTTTTCCCAGTGCATCAGCAGCGCCAGCCGCGCGCGCAGCGGCGGCGCCAGGTCGGCGAACAGATGCACCAGGCCGAGCAGCCGTTCGGCCTGCGCCGCGCTGCCCGCGCCGGCCGGCGCCACACTGTGCCAGGGCGCCAGGCCGAGTGTATCAAGCGCGCGCCAGATGCCGTCGGCCACTTCGTGCCGCACCTGGTCGGCGAGCGGAAAATCGGCGATCCAGTAGGATAGGTCATAGGCCAGCTGGCCGTCGCGGAATTCGCGGATCGCGGCTTCCGGCGGCGGCGAGGAAAGCACGCGGCTGCAGGTCAGCGCGCCGGCCTCCAGCATCGCCTTCACATCGGCGGGCGGAATGCGCGCGTCCAACGCCAGGGTGAGCGACTGGCGCTGATGTCGGTTCGGGTGGTTGAAATTGACCAGTTGGGCGGCGGCCATCTTGCTGTTCGGCAGCACGATAATGTTGCCGCGCGGCGACAGCAGATGCGTGGCGCGCCAGTTCATCTCGGTGACTTCGCCGAGCACGCCGTTATCGACCTGCACCCAGTCGCCGACGCGATAGGGCCGCTGCATGTTGATGGCGATGCCGGAGAACACATCGGCCAGCGTGCTCTGCAGGGCGAAGCCCATCACCACGGCGAACACGCCCGAGGCGGCGAGCAGGCCGGCGATCGACTCCTCGAAGATCGCCGAAACGATGCCGAGCCCGGTGAAGACGATGACCAGCGCGCGCGCCAGATCGATCATCAGCTTGGGCACCACCACGCCGCGCTTGATCAGCGCGTCCCAGACGAAGCGTTCGAGGATGACGATCACCAGCGTGGCGAACAGAATCCACCACACCGCGCCGACCAGCCGCACGGCGGGCTTGGCCACCATGATGACGGCGGGCATGCCGCTGAAGCTGGCCGCCTGCGGCAGCACCACCCAGAGGAAGCTGACCGCGGCAAGGATCAGGCCGACCAGGGCAATGCGGCGCTGGCCGGGATCGCTGAGCCGGCGCCGCCACAGCAGCAGGCCGATGCAGATCAGGATCAGCGCGATGGCTTCGATACGCTCGGGTAAGGCGAGAATGTTGGGCAAGGCAGGCCGCCTGACAGGGAGGAATGCTGAACAGCGTCGTCCCTGTCTAGCGCAGCCGCACCGCGCCGTCACCCTCCCCGGCCCGGTTCCCCGGGACTAGTCGGCCTCGACGCGGTCGACGCGGTCGGGATAGAAGGCGACCAAGCCGCCGATCCGCGACACGGCCGGATACGGCTCTTCGTAGCTCCAGACCGCATTCTCCGCGCGCCGCCCATCCACATCGAGATGGAAATACGACGCCTCGCCCTTGTAGGGGCAATGCGTGGCATGGTCGCTCGGCGTGAACAGCGTCCAGTCGCAGTCATGGCGCGGAATGTAATAGACCGGCGGGTAACCGGCTTCCTGCAGGCGCACGGCATTGGCGCTGTTGGCGACCAGCCGATCGTTGAAGGCGACCCGCACGCGGCCGGGAAATTCGCTCACCGTGATCGGATGGTCCGGCCCCGGCTCAAGATGTGTGCGCCCGTCGATCCTGGCATCGACTGTCGCCTTGCTCGTGGTCATGGCATGTCCCTCCGCGCTGGTTCAGCTGTTCCAGCTAGGACAACGCGGGCCGGGATCAATGGTTTCCGGTTGAGCCTATTTCAGCAGCTCATACGGTCCGCCGGTGACCAGCGCGCGCTGATAGGCCGGGCGGGCATGGATGCGCTCGAGGAAATCCTTGATCGGACCGTGGCCCTCGCCCAGCCCGATGCGGCTGGCGGCGGCTTCCAGCGGGAAACTCATCATGATATCGGCGGCCGAAAACGCCTTGCCGGCGAACCAGCCGTTGCCCTGGCGCAGCGCATCGGCCCAGTAGAGCATATGCGTGGCGAGCTGCGGGTCGGTCACCTTGGCCTGCGCCGTAGCGGCGATCTTCTTCACCAGCGGCCGGATGAAGAACGGTACGCCATGCGGCATGCGCATGAAGACCAGCTTGAGCAGCAGCAGCGGCATCGCCGAGCCCTCGGCGTAATGCAGCCAGTAGGTCCAGTCGCGGCGCTCCTGCGTGTCGGGCGGCGGCACCAGGCTGCGGCCGCTGTCATAGCGCTCGATCAGGAATTCGATGATCGCGCCGGTCTCGGCGATGATCTGGCCCTCTTCGCTTTCGATCACCGGCGACTTGCCGAGCGGATGGATCTTCTGCAGCGCGGCCGGCGCCCGCATGGTGGCGCGGTCGCGCTGGTAGCGCACCACCTCATGGGGCACGCCCAGCTCTTCGAGCAGCCACAGCACGCGCTGCGAGCGCGAGTTGTTGAGATGATGAACCTTGAGCATGGCGGCCTCTGTGTCGGGATGCGGAAAATGCGGAATCGCTGGCACGCAGTCTGCCGCAGCACCGCCCCCAAGGCGACGGTCGGCCACGGGCTCGATACGGGCCTGAAGCGGGCCTGTCTGACCAGTCCGGTGAGAATTGGTCAGAATTGATTGTATAGACTGTTTTTCGAACAACCTTTAGTTATTTAGCGTCAAAAAGCTTGCTTTCTCGGGGATTTACAAACAATGCGCTTCACAACACAGGCTGCCGCGGCAGCTGCCGTTCTGCTCGCGATGTCTGGTCCGGCCCTGGCCGCCGACGCGCCCTACAACTGGACCGGCGCCCGCCTCGGCCTCAACGGCGGCTTCAACAACGGCACGGCCCATTCCGGCGGCGGCGCCTTCGGCAATCTCAGCAACGGCTCTTACTGGGCGACGCCGGACGATGTTGCCGTCGGCGCCTCGACGAAGCGCGACCTGCAGCCCTCGGGGTACAATGCCGGCGTCGAAGCCAGCTACAAGCACCAGTTCGGCAACTGGGTGCCCGGCGTCGATCTCGGCTTCGGCAGCTTCCACAACAGCGATTCCTTTGTGGCGACGAACGGCTATCCGACCAACTCGGCGGTGAAATACACCGTCTATTCGAATATCGAGACCGACTGGCTCTTCACCCTGCGGCCCAAGCTCGGCTACGCCTGGGACCGCTTCCTGCTGGAAGGCGGCGCCGGCCTGGCGATGACCAAGATCACCGTCGAGCAGAATTTCATCGACACCCAGGCCCGCGTCGAACGGGCCGCCGCCAGCGCAACCAAGACCGGCTGGACCGCAGGCGCGGCGCTGAATTACGCGCTGAGCGACAGCTGGTCGATCAAGGGCGAATATCTCTACACCGCCTTCAGCGGCGTGCGCGCCACCGGCAACCTGGTGAACAACAGCATCGTCGATCGCGCCCGGGTGACCCAGGATTACAACCTGACGGTTTCCACCTTCCGGCTCGGCATCGACTACCGCTTCTGATCCGGCACCGGATCGGCGCTGTCACCGCGCCGTTTCAACACCGATGACAGGGCTGGGGAACGCAGAAGGCAGAAGCCTTCTGCGTTTTTTTATGTCGTCACTTCCCGGCCGCTATGATCGACGCAGTCGATTGTAATAACGATTATAATCAATTTCATCTCTGGCTATGCCAACGGTAACCTCGCTACAGTCAGGCCCGGCCAACCGCCCGCGCCTGACCGCGGCAGGCACAGGCCCGCCGTTGACCGACAACCGAGACTGGAGAGATGCCCATGACTGGCAAATGCCCCGTAATGCATGGCGGGATCACGGCGGCGGGCACCACCGTCACCAACTGGTGGCCCAACGCGCTCAACCTCGACATCCTGCACCAGCACGACACCAAGACCGATCCGCTCGGCCGCGCGTTCAGCTATCGCGATGAATTGCGCAAACTCGATGTCGCAGCCCTGAAGGCTGATCTCACCGCGCTGATGACCACCAGCCAGGACTGGTGGCCGGCCGACTGGGGCCATTACGGCGGGCTGATGATCCGCATGGCCTGGCATGCCGCCGGCTCGTACCGCATGGCCGATGGCCGTGGCGGCGGCGGCACCGGCAACCAGCGTTTCGCGCCGCTGAATTCCTGGCCCGACAATGCCAATCTCGACAAGGCGCGCCGCCTGCTCTGGCCGATCAAGAAAAAATACGGCAACCGCATCAGCTGGGCCGACCTCATCATCCTGGCCGGCACCATCGCCTATGAATCGATGGGCCTGAAAACCTTCGGCTTCGGTTTCGGCCGCGCCGATATCTGGCACCCCGAGAAGGACGTCTACTGGGGCGCCGAAAAGGACTGGCTCGGCTCCGAGCGCTATGACGGCGACGACCGCCAGTCGCTGGCCAATCCGCTGGCTGCCGTGCAGATGGGCCTGATCTACGTCAACCCCGAAGGTGTCGGCGGCAAGCCCGATCCGCAGCGCACCGCCCATGACGTGCGCCTCACCTTCGCCCGCATGGCGATGGATGACGAGGAAACCGTGGCGCTCACCGCCGGCGGCCACACGGTCGGCAAGGCGCATGGCAATGGCGATGCCGCCAAGCTGGGCCCCAGTCCGGAAGACGGCGCGGTGGAAGACCAGGGCCTGGGCTGGCTCAACAAGACCAGCCGTGGCATCGGCCGCGACACCGTCACCAGCGGCCTGGAAGGCGCCTGGACCACCCACCCGACGCAGTGGGACAACGGCTATTTCAAGCTGCTGCTCGGCTATGAGTGGGAGCTGAAAAAAAGCCCGGCCGGTGCGCATCAGTGGCAGCCCATCGGCATCCGCGAAGAAGACATGCCGGTGGATGTGGAAGACCCCGGCATCCGTCGCATGCCGATCATGACCGATGCCGACATGGCGATGAAGGTGGACCCGGCCTATCGGAAAATCTCCGAGCGCTTCGCGAAAGACCAGGCCTATTTCTCCGATGTCTTCGCCCGCGCCTGGTTCAAGCTGACCCATCGCGACATGGGCCCGAAGGTGCGCTACCAGGGCCCCGATGTGCCGCAGGAAGACCTGATCTGGCAGGATCCGGTGCCGGCCGGGAATACGCAGTACGACATCGGCAATGTGAAGGCGCGCATCGCCGCCAGTGGCCTCAGCATCGCCGAGCTGGTCAGCACCGCCTGGGACAGCGCGCGCACCTTCCGGGGTTCGGATATGCGCGGCGGCGCCAACGGCGCGCGCATCCGCCTCGCCCCGCAGAAGGACTGGGTGGGCAACGAGCCCAAGCGCCTCAGCAAAGTGCTCGGCGTGCTGGAGGCCATTGCGCGTGACAGCGGCGCCAGCCTCGCCGACACCATCGTGCTGGCCGGCAATGTCGGGATCGAACAGGCGGCCAAGGCCGCCGGCTTCGAGACCATCACCGTGCCGTTCGCGCCCGGCCGCGGCGACGCGACGGATGCACAGACCGATGCGGACTCGTTCGCGGTGCTGGAGCCGATCCATGACGGCTACCGCAACTGGCTGAAGGAGGACTATGCCGTGAGCGCGGAAGAGCTGATGCTCGACCGCACCCAGCTCATGGGGCTGACGGCACCGGAAATGACCGTGCTGGTGGGTGGCCTGCGCGTGCTGGGCACCAACCATGGCGGAGCCAAGCATGGCGTGTTCACCGACCGCGTCGGCGCGCTGACGAACGATTTCTTCGTCGCGCTCACCGACATGGCCAATACCTGGAAGCCTGCGGGCAAGAATCTCTACGAGATTCGCGACCGCAAGACCGGCCAGGTGAAATGGACTGCCACGCGGGTGGACCTGGTGTTCGGCTCCAACTCGGTGCTGCGCGCCTATGCCGAGGTCTATGCCCAGGACGATGCGAAGGAGAGGTTCGTGCGCGACTTCGTCGCCGCCTGGACCAAGGTGATGAACGCGGATCGGTTTGATATCGCTTGAGATAGGTTAGCCTGCGCTCCCCGGCGGCTGAGAGGCTGCCGGGGATACTTTTCTGTACCGCTTGAGCTACTAGTGCGACTCAATCCACACGCTGCACCAAGCAACTTCTCCTCCTCAAAGCATATGCCTAAATAGCGAAGAGGTCATATCGTCATATGCGGAGTTCCAAGTCCTCGCATCCATCCTAGACATAGCTATTTCATGGACTTTTGGATACCTAATCAAAGCAGCTGGCTGCACGACTTCCCGCAGATAAAGGATGTATCCAGTAATTGCTCCAATCAAACCATCGGAAAATGTTTCGTAGAAGTAAAGAGCATCAGCCTCTTTCTTCGCCATATTAAAAGCGTCTGAAACCAAGTACAGAAGTAAATAGAGAGACACTCGTGATCGGAACTTGTCGGACGGATTTAAGCTCAGAAATTTCGACATAAAAGAAATAGAAAATAGGAGGTCAAACAGCGGAAGCGCCTCTTTCTTCATTTCAGAGCTAATTCCCTCCAACAACTCATCGTTGTCTTCGCTGCTTACCATGTCATTCATTATGCTTTTGAACCCGGAATCAATAACGATCTCAATAGTTCTTTCGTGTTTTAAAGCTGCATCACCAAGCAAATACTTGATGCCAGCCAAATCTAACATCTCCACAATGAAACTCCCGATCTCATACCCAAGAGCTTCCTTTGATATAAAGCTTTCGTCATACGCCCCGTCTCGCAGACTATTGCAAATTTTATCCGCAACCAAAAATTCCAGAAATGATTTATGCCCAAAGACAAGATTGTCAGGAGGTTTGCGTTCAAGAAAGCACGCCGCAACGAGATCCCTTTGCGTTGAAGACAAGGTTTCGCCTTGAATTACATATGCGCTTAGGAGGTGTTCTGGGATTTCAGAATATTTTACCGATCGAGCCTCGCCTTTCTTAAACATCTCGAAGGCTAAATCTCGAGCGAAATTATACCTGCTGTCGACGCTGTATCTTTTTATGTATGCACTTGGCAATCGAAGTACTTCTCGGAAAATAATCCGAAGAACAAACTCTTTGTAAAGCTTGGCGCGATTCAGCTCATTAATAGATCCTTCAAACGCCGGAAGAACGTTTACTAGCATAGGAATGTGAACGGGCCTACTTATCAAATCTACCAGCGTTTCACTTTCCCCGTCAGCGACAAGTGTTTTGAGCTCATCAATTCTCTCGAACACTTTCTGCTTGTCGCCACCTGCCTTCACTTTTGTATACGCCTCCATAAGGCGGAAAGTATCATCAATAGACGGAGCCGATATCTCTAATTGGATATACTTTCCGTTGGCCTGCATCATAGCGTCGCGGCGATTGCTAAGAATGGAGGCCTGCTCTTCCGTTGATTCAAATATTGTTGGACGGCCAGCCAAGATAATCTTGCTGTTGCCCTCTGATAGCTGATTAATTTCATTAAAATTATAAAACAAAGCGTCACGCGTCATGCCCTGCTTCATCTCATCGAAACCATCAAATATGAGAAGATAGCGCCCCTCTTTGTTCATTTTGCGGAACAGCGAGTAAGAGCCATTCTGCATTTTATGTTTATTTACCAGATGATGCGTTATCAGCCCTTCCATATCTTGATGCGCGCCAAAATCACGAAGTTCAATCAGTAATGGGAGGCGTTTAAACTCTCCGGCCTTATATTTCTCCGAATAATGGCGGGCGATATATTTCGCAAAGCTAGATTTTCCGGTGCCATATGAGCCGAGCAGCGCTAAACCGCATTGCATTTCCGCCGCACCGACCCATTCGTCGACGAGGGAAAATAGATCAACAATATTCCGTTCCGATCTAAGCTTTAAAATTTTCGAGAAGTTGTTTTTGTTGATTTCTAAGTTTGATAGGTGCTTTTCATAATCCTTATGACTCTTTAGATAAGCAATCAAAACTTCATATTTTAATATGCCGCGATTAATGCAGATGTCCATTGCGGGGCTATATACGGCTTCAAAATTACTAAACACCTGCTTGAGATCAACTGCAGTCGCTTTGGCTGGTATGTAGTATTGATTTAGATCGTCGATCTCAAACTGACGCGACATGTTGTCTAGCAAGATGCTGGGATCAACAACTAAGTCCTCAAGCTCTTTCAGAGTATAATGTTTAACTTGCTTTTCATTTAAAGAGGTTGTCGCATTGGCGACGATCCCCCGTCTAGTAATCAAGAAAAGTTTGTCAATTTCTTGGCTGAAAAATAGCGGGGCATAATCGGCAATAATGCCTGCCACTACTTCCCGGGTTAATGATTTCGAATAGTCTTTGCATTCAACTGCGATGCGAGTTGAGCCTTGGAGCTGGCTATTAATTTCACAGTAGACGTCTACTTTTTTACCGGAGATTGATATTTGCCTGCGGACTTTTGCGTTTGGGATAAACTGCATGATGCTTGCCACAAGATCTTCAAACTTATCACCTTGCTCTACCGTATTCATCTACCCCCCCATCTCTCAAATATGCGCCGGCTTCGCCCCACCCGAACCGCCGCCACCCTCGCCCACCGCGCTCGTCGCCATGCGCAGCACTTTGGCGTAAGAGTCGCGCACTTCCATCTGGTCGCGCAGGCCTTTCGCCATCAGCAGGCGATGCGCCGCCGGCAGTTTCCAGCAGGGCAGACTGAGCAGCAGGTGATGCTCCAGATGGTAGTTCACCCAGTAGGGCGCGAGCAGCAGGCGCGTCCAGACGCCGGCCAGCGTCGTGCGCGTGTTGCGTAAGCGGTCGTCGTTGTCGGGCACCACGGCATGTTCGGCGATGTTGCGGATGCGGCTGATCAGCTGATACCAGGTGAGCAGCGGCAGCAGCCACAGCGCCGGATACAGCCACCACAGGCCCGCGACCGTCATCGCGGCCCACAGCACTGCATTCACAATCGCGAATCCCACCAGCCCGCCCTGCTGCAGCCGCGCCCAGCGCTCGCGCCAGCTTAAGCCCGGCTCTGCCCCCATAGGACCCCATGTGGCCATGATCTGCTGCTTGCGGCGCGTGAAGCCGGTGCGCCCGGTGATGTCGCGCCACACCTTGCGCTTCAGGCTGGCCCTGCTGATCGGGAATGGCGCCGAGAGCACCAGGTCGGGGTCGTCGGCCTGCTGGGTATGGCGATGATGCTTCAGGTGATAGGGGCGATAGAGCAGCAGGTCGGTGCCCACAGGGAATGCGCAGAGCCATTGCCCGGCGAATTCGTTCAGCCGCCGCGTGCGGAACAGCAGGCCATGGGCCGCATCATGCATCAGGATGGCGAGGCCGAGCTGGCGCCCGCCGATCACCATCACGGCCAGGATGAAGGTAAGCGGATTGGGCAGCCAGACGACCAGCGCCATGCTGCCGGCGATCAGCGCCCAGGCATGCAGCACCAGCGCGGCGCCCACCAGGTCGGAGCGCTGGCTCAGCCGTTTGATCTCGTCGGCGGTGAAAACGTCCCTCGCCTGCACGGCGGCGCCTCCCTCGATGCGCGTCTGTGATTGCGCAGAGTGTAGCGCGAAAGGTCGAAGTCGTCCGCCGTGACGTGACGGCAGGGGGCGTCATACCGGAATAGGCATCGCCCCTTTCGCGCCCACCCCACTCCGTCATGCCCGGGCTAGGAAAACCCGTCGCTCCCGCGAAAGCGGGAGCCCAGTCGTTCCGTTTGCTGGATGCCCGCCTTCGCGGGCATGACGGTGGAGGGTTGGGGCACGCCCTCACCCACCACCCCAACTCCGTCATGCCCGGGCTTGACCCGGGCATCCATTTGCCGATGGGTCAGGGCCATGACCGAGAGGCCTGAGGCGCCGATGGTGGGGATGGATGCCCGGGTCAAGC
>NZ_CALRUC010000077.1:0-20916 GCF_943371255.1 Ferrovibrio terrae
TTTCCTGCGTTTCGGCTGAACGGCACGGTGAATCCATGGAGATTCAACTTGTTAGTAAACAATACGCTGGACAAAAGGGGCGTCTGGTTAATATCCTTCTCCCGATTCGCGGCCTGGGGGGCACCCGGTCGTCACCCGCAGTCAGGGCATCCGAGGTAAGGCATAATGAAGCGAACTGATATGGCCAAGGGGCGGACTCTGTCGGCCATTGTAACAATCTGTTTCACCCTTCTCTTCCTGGTCTTTGCCGCTGCCCCGGCGGAAGCCGGCCCCTACTCTGCCATTGTGGTCGATGCCGATACCGGCCGGGTGCTACACGCCCAGGATGCCGATGCCCCGCGCTACCCGGCGTCACTGACCAAGATGATGACGCTGTACATGGCCTTCGACGCCCTGAAAGAGGGCCGCCTGAAGATGGAGCAGCGCCTGACCGTGTCCCAGCACGCCGCAGCCCAGCCCTATGGTATCGCACTGCGGGCCGGCCAGACCATCACCGTGCGCGACGCCATTCTGGCCTCCATCACAAAGTCGGCGAACAACGCCGCCACCGTGCTGGGGGAAGCCATCGGCGGCAGCGAGAAGCAGTTCGCCGCCATGATGACCCGCCGGGCCCACCAGCTCGGCATGCACAACACCGTGTTCCAGAACGCCTCGGGCCTGCCCAACACCAAGCAGAAGAGCACGGCGCGCGACATGGCCACGCTGGGCATCGCGCTGATCAAGAACCACAAGCCCTATTATACCTACTTCTCCACCGCCCAGTTCGAGTGGCAGGACCAGCCCATCCGCAACCACAACCACATGCTGACGCGCTATGAAGGCGCCGACGGCATCAAGACCGGCTTCATCGCCGCCTCGGGCTTCAACCTGGTGGCCTCGGCCAAGCGCGACGGCCGCCGCATCGTGGCTGTGGTCTATGGCGGCACCAGCGTGGTTGCCCGCGACAACCGCATGATCCAGCTGCTGGATATCGGTTTCGACAAGATCGAGAACGGCAGCGACAGCAATGCCCCGCTGATGGTGGAGGGCCCGAAGCCGAACCACGGCCTGGGCCTGATCTCCAGCGCCGAAGCCGCCACCCCGGCACCGACCTCGGCCAAGGCCCGGCAGATCAAGAAGGCCACCAAGGCCGCCGCTCCGGCTGCCAATCCGCCGGCCGGCGAATGGGCCGTCCAGCTGGGCGCCTTCAAGCAGGCGGCTGCCGCCGAGAAGCTGCTCGACCGCTTGCGCAACAAGGCGCCGGAAGCCGAACCGCTGGTCGATGCCGTCGACGCCGGCAAGGTCACCCTCTATCGCGCCCGCCTCACCGGCCTGACCCAGACCGCCGCCCGCCAGACCTGCGAACAGCTCAAGCGCGAGAAGATGACCTGTTCGGTGGTTTCGCCGGACGCCTGAGCGATACCAGATCTACGCCTTCCGACGCCGCGGTGACCGCCATCACCGCGGCGATTCCATTCTTGCCCCAGAATCCCTACAGTTCCACCGTACCTCCTCCACGGCCAGTGATGCCGTGCCACACCTAATCCCAATCGCATGACCTCGCCCAACCTCCAGCGCCGGCATCGCAAAACCCTGGTTTATGTGCTGGCTGTTTCGGCTGTCGCCGGCGCGATCTATGGCGGTGTCATCACCTACATCCTCGCCTATGCCGAGCCGCATGAACTGCTGGAAGACATTATCCGCGGTGTGCTGCGCGGCATATTCACGGGCCTGCTGATCGGCGGTCTGATCGGCTGGTTCGACATCTTCCTGGTCAATTCCAGCCGCGCGCGGCTGCGCAGGCTGCCCTTCCTGTGGCTGATCCTCATCAAGGGGATCTATTACACGGCCGCGATCCTGGGCAGCATCTGGCTGGGCGGACAGCTTTTCCGGATCGAAGGCGACCCCGGCACCGGCTTCAACCGCACGACGATTATCACGGTCACTTTCGCCCTGATCTTCAGCACGATCTTTTCGTTCATGATGGAGATGTCGCAGCTGCTTGGGCCGGGCGTGCTGCGCGACGTTCTGCGCGGCCGCTATCACCACCCGCGCCGGGAAAAACGCCTGTTCGTCTTCTTCGACATGCGTGGCTCGACCGCCATCGCCGAACGGATCGGTGACCTGGCCTTCCACCGCCTGCTCAACCGGTTCTTTTCCGATCTCACCGAACCGGTACTGAGCTGGCGCGGCGTGATCCACAAATATGTCGGCGACGAGATGATCGTGACCTGGCCGCTCGACGGCAGCCGGGATTGCTCGGGCGCCTTTGCTGCCGTGGCCGAGGCCCATGCCCGGCTGGAAACCCTGCGCGAGGACTATCTGCGCGATTTCGGTGTTTCCCCGCAATTCCGCGCCGTGTTGCATGCCGGTGAGGTGGTGACCGGCGAAATGGGTGAAGTAAAGCGCGAAATCGTCCTGCTGGGAGACACGATCAACACCACGTCCCGCATCGAACAACTCGCCAAAAGCCTCCCCGAACACGCCACCATCGCCTCGGCCGAAGCGATTGCCGCCGCTCCGCCGCCGCCGGGTCTGACCACCACCCCGCTGGGACAGTTCTCGCTCCCGGGCAAAAGCGCTGCTATAAACCTGTTCGCCGTCTCCTAATTTGCCGTCTTCCAGGCAATACAAAAAAAGTTGAGGAAATGTCTGTTCTTCCGCTGCTGACACACTGCTGTCGGTTGGCTATTTTTGCCTCCGCCCGAAGCCCTGATTTGCCGTCCCGCATCGTGGATGGCATGGCATCCCGCCCCTTGGTTGCTTCCCTCTGTCTGGTCACCCAGACCGACAGGACGGCATAACCAAAGAGGATCGAGGGTGATGCCTGCTTCCAATCCCAGCCTGTCCAGTTCCAGCATGAGCTTTGTGGCCTTCCGCGTGCTGCTGCCGTTCGCCTGCGGCTATTTCATGTCCTACCTGTTCCGCAGCGTGAATGCGGTGATCGCCCCGAACCTGCAGCGCGATCTCGGCATCGGCGCCGGCGATCTCGGTACGCTGACGGCGGCCTACTTCGTCACCTTCTCGCTGTTCCAGCTGCCGCTCGGCATCCTGCTCGACCGCTTCGGGCCGCGCCGGGTGCAGGCCTGCCTGCTGCTCTCGGCAGCACTCGGCGCTGTGGTGTTTGCCATCGGCAGCGGCCTGACCCACCTGGTGATCGGCCGCGCCCTGGTCGGCCTGGGCGTCGCCGGCGGCCTGATGTCGGCGATGAAGGCGATCGCACTCTGGCTGCCGAAAGAACGTTGGGCGCTGGCCAATGGCGTGTTCATGACCGCCGGCGGCCTGGGCGCGCTGGCCGCCACCCTGCCGGTCGAGCTGGCGCTGGAGCACTATCACTGGACGGCGCTGTTCTGGGGCCTGGCGGCCCTGACCGTCATTGCTTCGGCATTGATCTTCTTCGTCGTGCCCGAACGGGAAGCCGCACCGACTGCGAGCGTCAGCCTGGGGCAGCAACTGCGTGAATGCGGCAAGTTCCTGACCGATGCGCGATTCTGGCGCATTGCGCCGGTATCGATGATGGGCATGGCCAGCGGCATGTCGATCCAGGGCCTGTGGGCCGGGCCCTACCTGCGCGATGTCGGCGGGCTGGACCGTGCCGCCACCGCCCAGGTGCTGTTCATCGTTGCCGCAGCCCTGACTGCCGGCTTCACACTCACCGGCATCGCCGCCGACCGGCTGCAGCGCCGCGGGGTTCCGCTGGGCCGCACCATGGTGTGGGGCGTGGTGTTCTATGCCGGTGTGCTGGCCGTGCTGGCCGGTGGCTGGACGCCGACCAACCCGCTGCTTTGGATTGCTTTCGGGATCTTAAGCAACACCACCGTGCTGGCCTATCCGATCCTGAGCGGACAGTTCACGCCCGAACAGGCCGGGCGGGTCAATACGCTGCTGAATGGCGTGGTGTTCGGCTTCACCTTCTTCGCCCAGGCCGGCATGGGCTGGCTGATCGCGCTGTGGCCGCGCGGCGGCAACGGCAACTACCCGCTGCAGGCCTATCAATGGACCTTCGGGCTGGCGATGCTGCTGCTGCTGCTGGCGCTGGCCTGGTATCTGGCGCCGCGCCGCAAAGCCTGAGCTTACGCGACCGGCGGACGGCCCACCGAGTAATAGCGGAAACCGGCCTGCTTCATTTCGGCCGGCTTGTAGATGTTGCGCAGATCGACCAGCACCGGCTGGCGCAGCAGCGTCTTGAGCCGGTCGAGATCCAGCGCGCGGAACTGGTTCCACTCGGTAATGATGACCAGGGCATCGGCGCCGGTGGCGGTCTCGTAGCCGTCACTGCACCAGACCACGTCCTTCAGCAGCTTCTTCGCCTCATGCATGCCTTCGGGATCGAAAGCCCGGATGGTGGCGCCGGCTGCCTGCAGCGCCGGCAGAATCTCCAGGCTGGGACTGTCGCGCATGTCGTCGGTTTCCGGCTTGAAGGTCAGGCCGAGCACGGCAATCGTCTTGCCCTTCACGGAACCACCGCAGGCGGTGATGATCTTATCTGCCATATGGCTCTTGCGCTTGTCGTTGACGTCGATGACGGTCTCGACGATGCGCAGCGGCGCCGCAAACTTGCGGCCGGTCGCAGCCAGGGCATTGGTATCCTTCGGGAAACATGAACCGCCATAGCCCGGACCGGCATGCAGGAACTTGCCGCCGATCCGGCCGTCCAGGCCGATGCCGCGTGCCACATCCTGCACGTTCACATTCACCTTCTCGCACAGATCGGCGATCTCGTTGATGAAGGTGATCTTGGTCGCGAGGAAGGCGTTCGCCGCATACTTGATCAGCTCCGCCGTTTCCAGCGCGGTGAACAGGATCGGCGTTTCGTTGATATAGAGCGGCCGGTACAGGGCCCGCAGCAGTTCCTTGGCGCGGTCGCTGCCGGCGCCGCAGACCACGCGGTCGGGCCGCATGAAGTCTTCGATGGCGGCGCCCTCGCGCAGGAACTCCGGATTGGAGGCCACCTCGAATTCGGCATCGGGCCGGGTTTCCCGGATGATGCGCTCGACCTCGCGTCCGGTGCCCACCGGCACGGTCGATTTGGTCACCACCAGCGTGTAGTGGGTCATCGCCTCGGCGATTTCCTTGGCGGCGGCATAAACGAAGGACAGGTCAGCTTCGCCGTCACCGCGCCGCGAGGGCGTGCCGACCGCGATAAACACCGCATCGGCATTGCCGACCGCTGCCTTGATATCCTGGGTGAACGACAGGCGGCCGGCCTTGACGTTGCGCGCCACCAGATCTTCCAGCCCGGGCTCGAAGATCGGGCTTTCGCCGCGCAGCAGGCTGTTGATGCGCTCGGGGTTCTTGTCGACGCAGACGACGCTGTGGCCGAACTCGGAAAAACAGGTTCCAGACACCAGGCCGACATAGCCGGTGCCAATCATGGCTACGCGCATTCTCTACCCCCCGGCACCATGGCCGTCTGCAACAAACCTAAAGCGTCTTGTAAACCTCGCGGACGATCTCGGCCGCGTCCTTGCGCATCTCGTCGCGATCCAGCGCGAAGGCGATATTGGCGTGCAGGAAGCCGATCTTGTCGCCGCAGTCATAGCGCGTGCCGCTGAAACGCAGGCCGTGGAACGGCACCTCGCCGATCATGCGAGCCAGCGCATCGGTCAGCTGGATCTCGCCGCCCGCCCCGCGCTGCACCTTGTCGAGATGATCGAAGACCGAGGGCTGCACGATATAGCGGCCGATCACGGCGGTCCGCGACGGCGCCTTGTCCGGGCTCGGCTTCTCCACGAGACCCTTCACTTCGACGAGCGTATCGCTGTCCTTGCCCGGCGAAACGATGCCGTAGCGCTTGGTGTGCTCATGCGGCACATCCATGGCGGCGATCATGTTGCCGCCGACCTTGTTGTAGGCTTCCACCATCTCGGCGAGGCAGCCCTTCTTGGACAGGATCAGGTCGTCGGCCAGCAGCACGGCAAACGGCTCGTCGCCGACCAGCGACTTGGCGCAGCGCACGGCGTGGCCCAGCCCCATCGGTTCCATCTGGCGGGTATAGGACACGGCGCCGGCCTTGGGCATCCAGCTGTTGATCAGGTCGAGCAGCTCGGTCTTGCCGCGCTCTTTCAGCGTGTCTTCCAACTCGTAGGAACGGTCGAAATGATCCTCGATCGCCTGCTTGCCGCGGCCGGTGACGAAAATGAATTCCTCGATGCCGGCGGCCTGCGCCTCTTCCACGGCATACTGGATCAGCGGCTTGTCGACGACCGGCAGCATTTCCTTCGGCATCGCCTTGGTGGCGGGCAGGAAACGGGTGCCGAGGCCACCGACGGGAAACACGGCCTTGCGGATCGGGCGAATCATGCGGCAGGAACTTTCTTGTTGTTGGGCGGTGGGCGATTCGGGCCCGGGCCACTTCGCGGTTTTACGCTGCCGCCCCCACCTCATGCAACTGGGGCGACCCGGCCCGGGGCGCCTTTCATGGCCCGGTAATGGGGCGGAAATGCGGCCCGGAACCGGCATTGTCCGGGCGACCTTTCCCTGCACGGCCACGCACCCTATCATGGCCGCCAACCTGTTAAAAAACGCCCCGGAGACGCCCGTGTCAGCCGCAGCCGACCTCAAACCCGCCGATAGTCCTGTTCTGCGCAGCCAGCCCGAAGCCGGCATTGTCCGCCTGACCCTGAACCGGCCCAAGGCCTATAACAGCCTTTCTACCGGGATGATGGCTGCCCTGCAGGCCGAACTGGATGCGGTGAAGGCCGACCGCAGTGTCAAAGCGGTGATCATTGCCGCCAACGGCCCAGGCTTCTGCGCCGGCCATGACCTGAAGGAAGTGCGCGCCAATCCGGGCCGGCAGCAGTACGAGGCGCTGTTCCGCCAGTGCTCGATGCTGATGCAGTCGGTCGTCGCCCTGCCCCAGCCGGTGATTGCTCAGGTGCATGGCGTGGCCTCGGCCGCCGGCTGCCAGCTGGTGGCGAGCTGCGACCTCGCGGTGGCCGCCGAGACGGCACGTTTCGCCACGCCGGGCGTCAATATCGGGCTGTTCTGCTCGACCCCGATGGTGGCGCTGTCGCGCAACGTATCGCGCAAGCATGCCATGGAAATGCTGCTGACCGGCGACCTGCTGCCGGCCGCGCGTGCCGCCGAGATCGGCCTGGTCAATCGTGTGGTGCCCGAGGGGGCTTTGGCAGAAACCGCCCTGTCGCTGGCCCGGCAGATCGCCGCCAAGTCGCCGCTGACGGTGAAGATCGGCAAGGAAGCCTTCTACCGCCAACTCGATATGCCGCTGGCGCAAGCCTATGACTATGCCAGCCGGGTGATGACCGAGAACATGCTGGCGCGCGATGCCGAGGAAGGCATCGACGCCTTTATCGAAAAACGCGAACCCCGGTGGGAGGGTCGCTGACCATGAGTACCGTTTTGGAAAAGATCGATCACGACGCTTACGACGACGACTACATCCGAGGCATCCTGCGCAGCGTCAATGTCATCGCCATGGTGGGCGCCAGTTCCAACTGGAACCGGCCATCCTACTTCGCGATGAAATACCTGCAGCAGAAGGGCTACCGCGTCATTCCGGTCAACCCCAAGGATGCCGGCAAGGAGATTCTCGGCGAGAAGGTCTATGCGTCGCTGGGCGAGATTCCGGTGAAGGTCGACATGGTCGACTGCTTCCGCAATTCCGACGCCATCCCGCCGATTGCCGATGAAGCCATTAAAATTGGCGCCAAGGTGCTGTGGCTGCAGCTCGGCGTACGCCATGACGAGGCCGCGAAAAAGGCCGAGGCCGCCGGGCTGAAGGTGGTGATGAACCGCTGCCCCAAGATCGAATACGGCCGACTCAGCCAGGAGATCGGCTGGATGGGCGTCAACACCCGCGTCATCAGTTCAAAGCGCCAGCGCAGGATTTAAAGATATGACTGATAAGACCAAGCCTGCTGCCAACCGCGCGGCGGACAACACCTCGCCCTATGGTTTCGACACCCTGCAGGTGCATGCCGGCACGGCGCCCGATCCGGTCACCGGCGCGCGCTCGACGCCGATCTACCAGACCACCGCCTTTGTTTTCGAGGATGCCGACCAAGCCGCATCGCTGTTCAACCTGCAGAGCTTCGGCAACATCTATACCCGCCTGACCAACCCGACCACGGCGGTGCTGGAGCAGAAGGTCGCCGCACTGGAGAACGGCCGCGCCGCCACGGCGGTCGCCACCGGCCATGCCTCGCAGCTGGTCGCCTTCCATATGTTGATGAGCCCGGGCGACCATATCGTGGCCTCCAGCAAACTCTATGGCGGCTCGATCACCCAGCTCGGCGTCAGCTTCCAGCGCTTCGACTGGCACACCACCTTTGTCGACCCCGACGATCTTGCCGGTTTTGAGGCAGCGATCACGACGAAGACCAAGGCGATCTATGCCGAGAGCCTGTCCAATCCCGGCGGCGTGATTGCCGACATCGCGGCCCTGGCCGAGATCGCGCATCGCAACGGCATTCCGCTGATCATCGACAACACCATGGCCTCGCCGTATCTCTGCCGCCCGATCGAGCATGGCGCCGATATCGTGTTGCATTCGGCCACCAAATTCCTGGGCGGCCATGGCAATTCCATGGGCGGCGTAATTGTCGATTCCGGCAAGTTCGACTGGGGCCAGAACGACAAGTTCCCGCATCTCTCCAAGCCCTCGCCGGCCTATCACGGCCTCACCTTCTGGGAGACCTTTGGCGACATGGCGCTGGCTGTCGCCTGCCGCGTGATCTCTTTGCGCGATCTCGGGCCGGCGATCTCGCCCTTCAATGCCTTCATGATCCTGACCGGCATGGAGACGCTGAGCCTTCGCATGCGCAAGCATTGCGACAATGCGCTGGCGGTGGCGGAGTTCCTGTCCAAGCATCCCAAGGTCGCCTGGGTGCGCTATGCCGGCCTGAAGGGTGACAAATATGAAAAGCTCGCGCAGCGCTATCTGCCCCTCGGCGCCGGCTCGGTCTTCACCTTCGGCCTGAAGGGTGGCTACGCGGCCGGCCTGAAATTCGTCGACACCGTGCAGATTTTCTCGCATCTGGCCAATGTGGGCGACACCCGCAGCCTGGTGATCCATCCGGCCTCGACCACCCATCGCCAGCTGTCGCCTGAGCAGCGCGCGGCGGCCGGCTCCGGCGACGACGTGATCCGGCTCTCCATCGGTATCGAGGATGTCGCCGACCTGATCAAGGATCTGGATCGGGCGTTGAACGCTGTGTGATTACTCCGCCGCCTGCGCCACCCCGGCCGGCTGTGCCGCACGCTCACGCGGCAGCAGCAGCGCGAAAATGCCGGCACCGGCAGCGGCCGCCGCCAGCAGGATGAACAGCATGTCGAGCGTGCCGGTGACGCGGTAGATCACCGGGATCACAGCGACGCCGAGCGAGGATACGCCGAGCGTCAGCACGAACTTGGCGCCGAAGGCGCGCCCGCGCCATTGCGGCGGGGTGTATTTCGCCAGCAGCGAGTTTTCGGCCGCCTGCCCCGCCACATTGAGGCTGACCATCAGTGCCGCCACCGGTACCAGCGCCGGATGGATCAGCATCATGGCAATGATAATCACCGGAATCTGCAGCCACTGCACGGCGGCATAGACGCTGCGCAGCGCGTAGCGGTCGGCCAGCTCGCCGCCGACCAGCTGCGACAGCGCCGAAGCGGTATAGACCAGCGTGACCATGCCGCCGATGCCCAGCATGCTGTCGTTGAACAGCCCCGACAGCCGCGTATCGAACACCTTGGGCAGCGCGAAGGCGGTCGCCTGGAAGATCAGCCCGGTGCACAGCATGGTGGCCGACATCACCCAGAAGACGCGCCAGATGTCGCTCTTGCCGGGCGCCGGCGTCGGCACGGCATCCTCGCCGCGATCGAGCAGCAGCCCGGCCTGCCGCGCCCAGATGAAGCCGGCGCCGGTGACCAGGCAGATGATGCCCGGGATGATGAAGGCAGCGCGCCAGCCATAGAGATCGGCGAGGAAGCCGGCGACCAGCGCGGCAGCCGCCGTGCCGACCGAACCGAACACGCCGTTGATGCCGAGCGCGCGGCCGCGGTTGACCGCGTTGCGCACCAGCCAGGGAATCCCGACCGGATGATAGATCGCGCCGAACAGCCCGATGCCGGCGAGCCCCAGGCCGATGGCAAGCGGCGTATCGGCGAAACCGGTGGCGATCGAACAGGCGCCGACGCCTAAGAAGAACAGCGCCATCATGCCCGACGCGCTCCACTTGTCGCCCAACCAGCCGGCCGGCAGTGCGGCGGCACCGAACAGCACGCTCATCGGGATCGACAGCGCGAACAGCGTGTCGTAGCCCAGCCCCCATTCGCGCTCGAGCACCAGCACCACGGTGGCATAGAGCAGCGTGAACAGATGGGAATAGGTATGGGCGAGGCTGGAAAACACCAGCGTCAGGAAACCGGCAAAACGGGACATAACGACTCTCCGGGAAGGAGCCGTCAGCCTACGCCTCGGGCGCCACCGGGCAAGACCCTAAAATGTATCGTGACAATCAGGACCCGGCTTTCACCAGCACCGGCTTGTCGCGGTACAGCTTGGGGAAAAAGCGCTTCAGCTCACCCACCTTGGGCAGGTCGTTGATAAAGATATAGGGCTGGGTCGGATGCAGGGTCATGTAGTCCTGGTGATAGTCCTCGGCCGGGTAAAAGGCTTTGCCCGGCTCGATGGTGGTGACCACCTTGGCCTCGAAGGCACGCGCCTGGTTCAGCTGGTCGATATAGGTCTTCGCCACGCTGGCCTGCTCCGCATCGAGCGGGAAGATTGCCGAACGATACTGCGGCCCGATATCCGGCCCCTGGCGGTTCAGCTGGGTAGGATTATGCGCGACCGAGAAGTAGACCTGCAGGAGTTGGCCATAGGTGATCTTGCGCGGATCGTAGGTCACCTGCACGACCTCGGCATGGGCGGTGCTGCCGGCACTGACCCGCTTGTAGTCCGCCGTCGCCTTGTCGCCGCCGGCATAGCCTGAAACGGCCATGGTGACGCCCTCGACATGCTGGAACACGCCCTGCACACCCCAGAAGCAGCCACCGGCCAGGATCGCCACGGCGGAGGGTGCGGTTTTAACCGTCTCATCTGCCACGGGCGCCGGAATGGCCCGGCCGGCCTCGAAGGCCAGGGCCGGGGTGGCGGCGGAGAGCAGCAATGCAGTCAGGGCGGTGGCGAGCGTGCGGCGGATCATGGGGCGTTTCCTGTGCAACAGAGCAGACATGTAGTCTGCATATCCGGCGGGAAAAGACCGATCACGAAACCGTGGCCGGAAAACGGGTGTCAGGCCGGCGGCTTCGTCTCGCCCAGCAGCCAGGCGATGTAGTCGGGATTACCGCCCTGTCCCACGTCGAGTGGCAGCACGCAGGGCACGCTGTAGCTATGGACGGCTTTTACTGCGGCTGTGACGGCTTCGACCAGATCGGGCCGGGTCTTGAGGATCAGCACGGCCTCCTCGCCCTTCTCCAGCTTGCCCTGCCACCAGTAGAGCGAGCGCATGCCGGGAAGGATATTGGCGCAGGCGGCGAGCCGCTGGCCCACCACGGCTTCGGCAATCGCCTCGGCCTCGGCGGTGCTGGCCGACGTGCAGTAGAGCAGGACGATCTCAGTCATACCGGGCCAGCGCGCGGTCATGCCACAGCGTGACGGCGATGCCGAGCACTACCACGGCGCCGGCCTGGTGCAGGGTGCCGAGCGCAACCGGCACATGCTGGAGCAGCGTGGCGATGCCAAGCCCGACCTGCAGCAGCACGGCGCTGAGCAGGCCATGACGCAGGCCGGTCGGCGCACGGCCTTTCAGCAGCAGCGCGGTGAGCAGCGCCAGCACGAAGACGAGATAGGCCAGCATGCGGTGCTGGAACTGCACCGTCATCGCATTCTCGAAAAAGTTGATCCACCACGGATTGGCGATCAGCAGGCCATCGGGAATGAAGGCGCCCTCCATCAGCGGCCAGGTGTTATGCGCCAGGCCGGCATTCATGCCGGCGACCAGACCACCCGACAGCACCTGCAAGAAGATCACGACGGTGAGCAGCGCCGCGATGCCGCCGCCCCGTGCCGCCACCATGCGGCCATGGCGCAGCAGCGAGAGCCCGCCCCAAAGCAGATAGGCGAAGATCAGGAAGGCGAGGCCCAGATGGGCGGTGAGCCGGTAATGGCTGACATCGGGATGATCGACCAGGCCGCTGGCGACCATGAACCAGCCGAGCGCGCCCTGGCTGCCGCCCAGCACGAACATCAGCAGCAGATGCGGCTTCATGCCGGCGGGGATGCGCCCGGCGATCCAGAACAGGATCATCGGCAGCGCGAAGGCAACGCCGATCAGGCGGCCGAGCAGGCGGTGAATGTATTCGAGCCAGAAGATGCTTTTGAAGCCCTCCAGCGTCATGCCGATATTGATCTTCTGGTATTCGGGAAACTGTTTGTATTTCTCGAATTCGGCCGCCCAGGCGGTGTCAGACAGCGGCGGCAGCCAGCCGGTGATCGGTTTCCATTCCACCATCGAGAGGCCGGACTCGGTCAGCCGGGTCAGGCCGCCGATCACCACCATCAGCGCGACCAGGCCGGCGACGGCAAACAGCCACAGCGCCACGGCCCGCGCATCGCCCTCGCGCCGTTCCGCCACCGCCTTCAAAGCCGTCATCGTCTGCATCTTGAATCCCTGAACATCACTGGCCGAATGCCCTGAAACAAAGACCGCACCCCCGCCCGGGTCAAGGGTGGCCGGCTGCGACATTTTACCGTTTTTTGCGCGCCCGGAAGTCGTGAATCCCGGCGCGCGCGCGCGGATCCTCGCCGGCTTTGAAAATCTGCGTCTTCTGCACTTTCTGGGTGCCGGTGGTGGGCAGGCTGTCGACGAACAGCAGCCAACCCGGTGCCTTGAAATAGGCCAGCCGGTCAAAACACCAGGCGAACAGCGCCTCGGCCAGCACCGGCGTCGGCGCATGGCCGGACATCGGCACGATACAGGCCATCACTTCCTCTTCGCGAATGTCATCCGGTGCGGCCAGCACCGCCACCTGCGCCACGGCATCATGCGCCTGCAGGCAGGCCTCGATCTCGGCCGCGGCGATATTTTCGCCGGCGCGGCGGATGATGTTTTTCATGCGGTCGACGAAATACAGCATGCCATCGTCAGACTGCCGCACCACATCGCCAGTGTGGAACCAACCATTGGCCCAGGCATCTTCCGTGGCTTTTTCGTTTTTCAGATAGCCCGAGAAGAAGCCGCGTCGCGGATCAGCCGCCGAATGGCGTACCAGCAGTTCGCCTTCCTGCCCGCGCGGCACTTCGCGATCATCGGGACCGGCCACCATGGCCTCCAGCCCGGGCAGCGGCCGGCCGAAGGCGCGGGTGTCGATCTGGCGCGGCGCGTGGCAGTCGGCAAAGATGCGGCCCGTCTCGGTCATGCCCCAGACCTCGATCAGCGGGAAGCCGTAACGCTGCTCGAACACGCCATGCAATTGCGGTTCTACACCTGCACCTAAACCGAAGCGTACGGTATGCTGTTTCTCCTCCGCCGTTTCCGGCTGGTTGAGCAGCAAAGGCGGTACCACGCCGAGATAATGGATGATGGTGGCGCGCGTCTGCACCACCTCCTGCCACCAGCGGTTCGGGCTGAAGCGTTCGGTGAGGATCAGGCAGTTGGCGGTCAGCATGGCGCAGGCGGCCGTGACCGCACCATGGTTCATGTGGAACAGCGGCAGCGGATTGTAGAAGCGGTCGACGCCCGGTTTGATCGCCACCGCGCCGCCGAGCTTGCGATACCAGTCGCCGGCCGTAAGCACATAGACATTGCTGAGGATGCAGCCCTTGGGCCGGCCGGTGGTGCCGGAGGTGTAGAGCAAGGTGCATTCGGTATCATGTGTGATGCTGCCACCGGTCGCCTTCTGCTGCGGCGAAGGGATGACAGCGGGAACGGCGGTGCAATCCAGCACCGGCAGCGGCTTTTCGTGGCGATCACGGGCCACAGCTTCCAGATCATCGACACGATGCGGCACGCCAACGACCAGATCGGCCTCGGAATGCCGCATCTGGTACAGCATCTCGTCATGGCGGTAATCCGGGTTGATCGGCACCACGGCGCAGCCCAGCGCATTCAGCGCCAGGGCATGGAAGAAAAACTCCGGCCGCATTTCCAGCAGCAGGCCGACGCGATGGCCGATGCCATAACCGGCCGCGGCATAGCGCGCGCGCAGATCATCGACAATCAGCGCAACGGCACCGTAGCTCAGCTCCAGCCCGTCCGGCGCATAGGCGCGGTCAGGGCGGATCGGCACGCAGAGGAAACTGTTCTGCGGATGCGCCGTGGCGCTGTGCTTAAACGCCGCGTAGACCGATGGCGGCAGCCCCTCTCCCATCGACGATATCCTCCGGACTTTTTTTCATTCTTCTAGCGCAGGCTGAGGAGTGCAAGCATCGCGGCGCCGATGACGATGCGATACCAGGCAAAGGGCACGAAGCCGTAGCGGTTGATGAAGCCGATCACCGTGCGCACCACCAGAACGGCACAGAGGAAGGCCACGATGAAGCCAACGGCGATCAGGCCGGCGCCATCCAGCGTCAGGCCGTCGCGATTCTTGAACAGGTCATAGGCCGTGGCGGCCACCATGGTGGGCACGGCCAGGAAGAAGGAGAATTCCGCCGCTGCCGCGCGCTGCACACCCAGCAGCCGCGCGCCCATGATGGTGGCGCCCGAGCGCGACACGCCGGGGATCATCGCCAGGCATTGCAGCAGGCCGATCTTCAGGCTGAGACGGAATTTGAAATCATCGACGCTCTTCACCTCGCCTTCGCCGGTGAAGCGCTCGATCGCCAGGATGGCAAGGCCGCCGACGATCAGTGCCACCGACACGACCCAGGGATTGAACAGCACGCCCTTGATGAAGCCATGCGCAAAGAAGCCGATCACCAGTGCCGGCAGGAAGCCGAACAGCACATTGACGGTGAAGCGGTTGGCGGTGTCGTTGCGGCCCAGCCCCGACAGCGTGCTCCACAGGCGCGGCCAGTAGACCACGCAGATGGCGAGGATCGCGCCCAGCTGGATGGCGATCTCGAACACCTTGCCCGGCGGCCCCTCGAAGTCGAGCAGGTCGACCAGCAGGATCAGATGGCCGGTGGAGGAAACCGGAATGAACTCAGTCAGGCCTTCGACGACACCCAGAAAGGCGGCCTGGAGGTAGTCGATCAGCATGGCACCATCCCGGTTCGCGCGGGTTCGTTCAGGTTCGTTCGGGTCCGTTCGGGTTCGTTGAGGTTCGTTGGGGTTCGTTGGGGTTCGTTCAGGTCCGTTCGAGCCCGTTCGGGTTCAGTCCTGCCCGCCCTGTCTGCATAAAATGTCCTGACTGCATACAATGTCATGTCAGCTTCCCGCGACCCGTCGTAAAGAACAAATATAGTACAAAATGACCGACTCCACAACCGGCCTGCCGGTATCAAACAGGCTTCCGCCGGCGCCGCAAAGAGCGCCATGGCAGGTGAAACAAAAAGACGCATCAACCGTTTATGGAATGGTTATGACAACAGGGAGTTTCGACATGCGTGCCATCCTGCTCTGGCTCTTGGGCATCCCGATCCCGATTATCATTCTGCTCTACATTTTCGGCGTGTTCTGATCGCGACAGCCGAATGAGACGGGCCGGCCGGGCAACCCCGCGCCGGCCCTTTTCCTTTCCGGCAGCCTACAATCGACCCGCCGTCACATTGACTATAAATTTCCCACACCCGGGGAATTAAAGGGAACCTGCATGACCAGGGCCAGAATGAGACTATGCGCCGCGCTGATCGTGTTTTTCTGCGCGGCAGTCCTGGCACGGCACAGCATCTCGGCGGAGCTGAAAATTCCCGTCGGCGACGAGGCCTTCGATCGTCCCAATCTCGTCTTTGGCAGCGAAGCCACCGCGGAGCTCTGCGCCCGGGTCCCACATGCGGCTTGGGTGACCGTCGATGGCAAGGGCGATTGCATCCGCTACTACCCGGCCAATCTCTCCGGCAGCAGAAATCCCGATGTGCTGGTTTATGTGCCCGGCGACACCACGCTGCTGACGCTGGGAAACAACTACCGCGTCAACATAGAGCCGGCCTATTTGAAACAATCGCCGGCCAAGCTCGAAGCCCTGGTGGCGGGCTGGTCGAAAGATGCCGGCCGGCCATACATCTATCTCACGCGTCCCGGGTCGCATGGCTCGTCCGGCAATCACCAGTACCGCAAGCAACCGCGCGAGACCGCCCTGCTCACGGCGACGCTGGACACCATCAAGGCGAAATACGGCATTGAACGCTTTCATATGACCGGGCAATCCGGCGGCGGCTACGTCACCGCCGCGATGCTGACCCGGCGCAGCGACATCGGCTGTGCGTCGATCGCATCCGGATCGACGGCCCTGATGAAACGCGCCGCCGAGCAGGGCCGCACGGTAGATAATACCGGCCTGCCAGATCCCTATGACCCGGTCAGTCACATCGCGAGGATTCCGCGCAATCCCGAACCGAAGATCATCATTCTGTCTGATCCGCTGGATGCCAGAGTGTCGTTCAGCAGTCAGCTATATTACGTCACGCAGCTGCGACAGGCCGGTTACAATCCGCTGCATGTCATCGCGCTGGCCAACGGCAACGACCGGCATGACCTCGCCGCCAAGGGTCGGGTTGCACTGCGGCGCTGCGTGCATGGAATATCCTTCGAACGCATCCGCGCCGAATTGGAAAATACCGAACTCGCCACCACGGTGACGAAGGGCTAAGGCAGCATCGATCACGGCGCCTTGTCGAGACGGCGACCCGCTTCCGCCAGCCCCAGCCGGACCAGGCGCGCCGCCACCGCATCGCGCGAGCGGCCGAAGCGACGGGCGATATCGTCGGCGCGCAGCCCGTGGCGGAACAGCGCCTGCAGGGCGGCATCCTCACCCGATGTCCAGGGTTTGCCGGTGTTGAGCGGCAGGTTCAGCGCCCGCACACGCTGCTGCCGGCGCTGCTCGCGTTCCTGCAGGAGGGGTTCCGGGCCGAGGCGGTCATCCGGACTGGGTGCGGCGATGCGGGGCGCGCCAAAGCCGGCGCTGCGGGCCGCATGCTGCAACTGCCGGCGTGCATCGGCCTGCAGCGGCACGTTCAGCAGTTCGCAGCCGCGCCGACGCAGCAGGGCAATCCAGAAGGCCTCGGCGATGCCGAGCCGGCGCAGCGGCATATCGGCCTCCAGCACCACCACCAGCGGCAGCAGGCCGTTGCTGCGGAGCACCTTGATCATGGCACCAGAGACCGAATGGCCGCCGGCGAAATGGGTGCGTTTGCGGCTGTCGAGGTCGCGGGTCTGGCCGACGTAGAAAATGTTGTGGTCGCGCGGATCGACGAGCGCGTAAATCCAGCCAGTCAGCTGCGGTATCCGGTCTTTCTGACCGGCTACATCGCCACCCACGAAAGCATCCACCCTGCTCTACTTTTAATAATCGTATTCCGAGTAAAGACACACTTAACGGCTAGTCTTATTGTTTACAAGACGCGTTTTGATTGCTTTTCCGGTTGGTTTATTCTTGCCCTTGGCCACAAGCTCGCCGGCTGTTGCCTGCACCACCGGTGGGGCCCGCGACACACCGTCAAAAGCCGCGTTGAAGCGGCGCAGCAGGCGCAGGAATTCCGCTGCCTCGGCCTTGCTGAACGGTGCCAGCAAGGCCAGCCGGGCCTGTTCCGCCGCGGTGCGACAGCCCTCCAGCAGCTTGCGGCCGGCAGGCGTCAGCGTCAGGGCGAATTTGCGTCGGTCCTTCGGATCGGCCATGCGGGCAATCAGGCGGCGGCCGACCAGCAGGCGCACCACCAGCGCGGTGGTCGACCGGTCGAAACCCAGGCTGCGCGCCAGATCGATCTGGCTGACCGGCCCCCAGCGGCTGACCATGGTGAGCGCACCGAACTGGGTCGGGGTCAGGTCGAAGGGTTTCAGGGTTTCGAGAAAGACGGACACGGAATTCTGGTGCGCGCGCCGGATCTGGAAACCGGGGCGGTCGTAAATCTCGGGCAGCGGATGCGCGTTGCGGTTGGATTTCGCCATACCCCGTCCCTGCCCGATCACCGCGCGCAGTGCAAGCGCAGACTGCACCGGCGCCTGATTTCGTGAATTGACAGAACCGGCCGTCCGGCCTATTCGTCATACGTATGACGATTTTAGCGACCCGACAATGAAGCGGGCCTCAGGAGGAAACATGACGTCATCCATCGCAGCATCCCGCTCCATCACCCTGTCGCGCCGCAGCCTGCTGGGCGCCACCGCTGCGTCTCTCGCTCTCGCCGCCCTGCCGGCCGGGGTCACGTCTGCGCGGGCGCAATCGCTGATCCAGCGGCCGGTGAAGATCATCGTGCCCTTCTCGCCCGGCACCGGCATGGACTCGCTGGCGCGCATCGTGGGCCAGCAACTGCAGGTACGCTCGGGCCAGCCGGCGGTGGTCGAAAACCGCGTCGGCGCCTCGGGCAATATCGGCAGCCAGGTGGTGGCGACCGCGGCACCGGACGGCTACACGCTGATGGTGACTGCGAACACCTTCGTGATGACGCCGCCGCTGTACAAGAACGTGCCTTACGATGTGGTGAAGGATTTTACGCCGATCGGCATGATCGCGCTGGGGCAACTGGTGCTGGCCATTCATCCGTCGGTGAAGGCAACCACCCTGCAGGAATTCATCGCGCTGGCGAAGGCGCAGCCCGGCAAGATCGACTATGCCTCGCCCGGCAACGGCACGCCGCAGCATCTGGCGATGGAATCCTTCAAGCTCGCCGCCGGCATCAATCTCAACCACATTCCCTACAAGGGGTCGGGCGGCGCGGTGCAGGACCTGCTGGGCGGCACCGTCGGTGCCATGATCATGCCGGTTCATACCGCGCTACCCTATCTGGCCGACAACCGCGTGCGCGTGCTGGGCCTGACCAGTGCCGAGCGCTCCAGCATGGCGCCGCAGATTCCCACTCTGGCCGAACAGGGTGTCAGCGGTTTCGAGGTTGATCTGTGGTACGGCATGTATGCGCCGGCCAAGACGCCGCCGGACATGGTGAAGCACCTGAATGCCGAGCTGAACCAGATCCTGGCCGATCCCGCCGTGCGCGAAACCATCCAAAAACAGGGCATGGTGGTGCGCAGCGGCACGCCGGATGCGCTGGCGCAACTGACAGCGAAAGACCTGGCGCGCTGGACCAAGGTGATCAACGACGCCAAGATCCAGCCCGAATAAGGATACCTGCGTATGGATGTGCTGATTATCGGCGGCGGCATCGGCGGCCTGACGCTGGCGCTGACCCTGCATGAGCGCGGCATTCCCTGCCGCGTCTTCGAGATGGCGCCGCAGATCAAGGCCGTCGGCGTCGGCGTCAACCTGCTGCCGCACAGCACGAAAGAGCTGATCCGGCTGGGACTGGAAAGCGAGCTGGCCCGCGTGGCGGTGGCGACTAAAGATGCCGCCTTCTTCAACCGCTTCGGCCAACTGATCCATCGCGAGCCGCTCGGCCGCGCGGCCGGCTATGACTGGCCGCAATTCTCGATCCATCGCGGCGACCTTCAGATGATCCTGCTGGCCGCTGTCGAGCAGCGTCTCGGCAAGGACCGCATTCATACCGGCTGGCAGTGTACCGGCTTCAGCCAGGATGCACGCCAGGCCACCGCGCAGTTCCGCGACACCACGACCGGCGCGGCCCTGCCCGACCAGAGCGCGGATGTGATCGTGGCCTGCGACGGCATCCATTCCGCCATCCGCAAGCAGATGCATCCGCAAGAAGGCGAGCCGCGCTATTCCGGCGTCAACATGTGGCGCGGCGTGACGCGGATGCAGCCGATCCTGTCGGGCGCCTGCATGGTGCGCGCCGGCTGGCTCAGCCATGGCAAGATGGTGATCTATCCGATCCGCGACACCATCGACGCCGCCGGCAACCAGCTGATGAACTGGGTGGCCGAGATCGAGACACCGGTCTATCGCAAGCGCGACTGGAGCCGGCCGGGCAACCTGGACGACTTCCTGCCCGCCTTCGCCGACTGGACGTTCGACTGGCTGGATGTGCCGAAAATGATCCGCGATGCGGACATGGCGCTGGAATTCCCCATGGTCGACCAGGATCCGCTGGACCACTGGACCGAGGGCCGCGTCACCCTGCTGGGCGATGCGGCACATCCCATGGTGCCGCGCGGCTCGAACGGCGCCGGCCAGGCGATCATCGACTGCGCCGTGCTGGCCGATCTGCTGGCCGAGACGAAAGACCCGGTGAATGCGCTGCAAGCCTATGAGGCCCTGCGCCTGCCGGCGACGGCGCAGGTGGTGCTGACCAACCGCACCAACCCGCCGGATGCCATCCTGCGCGAGGTGTTCGAGCGCACCGGCGACAAGCCGTTCGCGCGCATCGAGGATGTGATCAGCCCGGCCGAACTGACCGCGATCACCGACAGCTATAAACGCGTGGCGGGATATGACCGCGAGAAGCTGAAGGCGGCGGGATGACTCTCAATCGTCATGCCCGCGAAAGCGGGCATCCAGCCTGCTGGTAGACTGGGCTCCCGCTTTCGCGGGAGCGACGATGGCAGCTTACGAGAACCGGTTATTCTTGTTGAAGCCGCGCGGCACGATGCGGCCGGCCTGGGCGCGTTCGCCGCGATACTCCTTGATGTCACTCTCGGTCTTGGTGCGGCCCGATGAATCGACCCAGCTCAGGCCCTGCTTCAGCGTGAAGGTCTTGGCATCGGCCAGGCCGCCATCCTTGTATTTCTGCAGTGTGATACCACGACCCTTGGTCATCTCGGGCAGTTCCGACAGCGGGAACAGCAGCAGCTTGCGGTTGTCGCCGACGACAGCAACCGTATCGCCTTCAACGGTCTTGCAGACACAGGCCTCGGCCGGCGCCTGCACATTGAGGATCTGCTTGCCGGTGCGGGTGGCGGCCTGCATCTCGGCCTCGGGGCAGACGAAGCCGCGCCCGTCGCTGCTGGCGACCAGGAATTTGCGCTCGCCCTGGTATTT
>NZ_CALRUC010000078.1:0-20880 GCF_943371255.1 Ferrovibrio terrae
CCAGGCCATCGCCGCCGGCAAGTGCCAGGTGGCCCTGATCACCCTGGCCGGGCGTCCGCGCCAGGGGCAGGGCGGCCGTCCCGGCGGCGGCGCGCGCCCCGGCCAGTTGTCCGACGGCGCCCCCGAGGCCGGCTTCGAGAACATCTACGGCGGATCGACCCACAACACCTACGGCATGTGCGCCATGCGCCACATGCACGACTACGGCACCACCTCAGAGCAGCTGGCCTGGATCAAGGTGGCAGCCAGCCATCACGCCCAGTGGAACGAACACGCCTTCCTGAAGGACGTGGTCACGGTGGAGGACGTGGTCAATTCGCGGATGATTTCCGATCCCCTGCACCTGCTGGACTGCTGCGTCGTCACCGACGGCGGCGGCGCCCTGGTCGTCACCTCGCCGGAGGTGGCGCGCAGCCTGAACCGGCCGAAGATCAAGGTGATCGGCTCCGGCGAGGCGCCCAAGGGCCCCAGCGGCGGCCATGGCCTGGACCTCACCTATTCCGGCGCCGTCTGGTCCGGCCCCCGGGCCTTCGCGGAGGCCGGCGTCACCCCCGCCGACATCAAGTACGCCTCCATCTACGACAGCTTCACCATCACCGTGCTGATGCAGATCGAGGATCTGGGCTTTTGCGAGAAGGGCCGGGGCGGGGCTTTCGTGGCCGATGGCAACCTGATCTCCGGCGTCGGCAAGCTGCCGTTCAACACCGATGGCGGCGGGCTGTGCAACAACCATCCGGCCAATCGCGGCGGCATGACCAAGGTGATCGAGGCGGTGCGCCAGCTGCGCGGCGAGGCGCATCCGAAGGTGCAGGTGCCAAACTGCGACCTGGCGCTGGCCCAGGGCACCGGCGGCTCGCTCGGCACCCGGCATGGCAGCGCCACCCTGATTCTGGAACGGGAGTAGCCATCATGGCCGAGACACTGGCGCTGCCGTCCAATCCCGAGACCGAGCCGTTCTGGCAGGCCTGCCGCGACCGGCGTTTCCTGGTGAAACGCTGCGAGGCCTGTGGCGAGGCGCACTGGTATCCGCGCAGCCTCTGCCCCTTCTGCTTCAGCGCCAAGACGGTGTGGCAGCCGGGCGACGGCCGCGGCACGGTCTACAGTTTCAGCATCATGCGCCGCGTACCCGAGCCCTATGCCATCGCCTATGTGACACTGGCGGAAGGGCCGACGATGATGACCAATATCGTGGACTGCGATTTCGATGCCATCCGCATCGGCATGGCGGTGACGGTGGATTTCAAGGCGCTGGATGACGGCCGGGTGATCCCGGTGTTCAAGCCGGCCTGAACAGCAGGGATGGAGCGCGCATGAAAGCGGCCTGGTACACAAAGAACGGCGAGGCGAAAGACGTGCTGGTGGTGGGCGAGCAGCCGGTGCCGCAGCCCGCCGCCGGCGAGGTGCTGGTGCGGCTGCGCAGCTCCGGCGTCAATCCCTCCGATGTGAAAAGCCGGCGCGGCCGGCCGCTCGCCTGGCCGCTGGTGGTGCCGCACAGCGATGGTGCCGGCGTGATCGCAGCGGTGGGCGATGGTGTCGCCGCTTCGCGCGTGGCTGAGCGCGTGTGGATCTGGAATGGCCAGTGGCAGCGTCCGCTCGGCACGGCAGCCGAGTATATCGCGCTGCCCGCAGGTCAGGCGGTCGCCCTGCCTGATGCGGTCGATTTCAATACGGCGGCCTGTTTCGGCATTCCCGCGCTCACCGCCATCCATGCCCTGCGGCTGGCGCAGGCGGCCAACGCGCGGTCCGTGCTGGTCACCGGCGCCGCCTCGGCCGTGGGTCATTACGTGACGCAGATCGCTGCATCCCGGGGCCTGCGCGTGATCGGCACGGCATCAGCGGCGCGGGCGGACACCGCGCGCGCGGCCGGCGCCACCGCTGTGATCGACTACAAGACCGAGGATGTCGCCGCCAGGGTGGCCGCGCTCACCGATGGCAAGGGTGTCGATGCGATCATCGACATGGACCTGTCCTCCACCGCGCCGCTGCTGGCGAAAGGCGTGCTGGCGCCGCATGGCACGCTGGTCTGCTATGGCTCCAATGCGATGGGCGATGTGGCGATCCCGTTCCGCGACCTGCTGTTCCGTGGCCTCAGTTTGCGCTTCTTCGTGGTCTACGAACTGACAGCGGAAGACCGCCGCGCGGCGATTGCCGATCTGGCGGCGATCCTGCAGGCGGGCAAGCTGGTTACCCGCATCGCGGCGACGTTTCCACTTGTGCAGATCGTGCAGGCGCATGAAGCGGTGGAGCAGGGTGCGGCGGGCAACGTGGTGATCGAGATCGGGTAGGCGGGCTGGTCAGGGTTTTGATTGTCGATGACAAATGACGACGACGTCATTAGCCTGGCCTGATGTCGAGCGATTCTTGGGCGGATGAGGAGAACGACCTGATTGTCGCGGATTATTTCGCGATGCTGGTTGATGACGCCGGCCGTCGCTCCTACAGCAAGACGGAACATCGGCGGGCGCTCCTGCCACGACTGAATGGCCGTTCCGAGGGGTCGATTGAGTTCAAACACCAGAATATCAGCGCGGTTCTGAAGGGAATGGGCGAGGACTGGATTCGTGGTTACAAGCCCGCTTCCAATTATCAGTTGTCGCTGGAAGACGCCGTTGATCGGTGGTTGAAGCTGAATCCGGCATGGCTTGACCGACTGCCAGTTGTGCACCCAGTGACCGGCGCTCAGGAAGCTGCATCGATCTGGATTGGCCCGGTGCCCACGCTGTCAAACCAGCCGCCGCCACAGGAGTTGGAGCAGACGCTGCGCGTCGCCCGCAAGTTCGACGTGGCCGGCCGGGACGAGCGGAACCGCAACCTCGGCCGCGCCGGCGAGAAGCACGTGCTGGCGCATGAGCGTATGGTGCTGCAATCAGCTGGACGTGATGACTTGGCGCGCAAGGTGCGTTGGGTGTCCGAGGAGGATGGTGATGGCGCGGGTTACGACATCGCGAGTTTCGCGCCGAATGGCGGTTCGCGCTTGATCGAGGTGAAGACGACAAACGGATGGGAGCGCACGCCCTTCCACATCACCCGCAACGAACTTGCCGTGGCCGATGAACGTCGATCGGAATGGTGCCTGTTCCGGCTCTGGAATTTCTCGCGTGAGCCGAAGGCCTTCGAATTGTATCCGCCGCTGGATGCTCACGTCACGCTCACAGCCACAGCCTTCTTGGCTGGCTTCGATTGACTGTTAAAGCATCGACCTGTGAGAAAATAGGTGGAGCCGAGGGGGGAATCGAGACCCTGACTACCTCATTGCAAACGAGAGTTCCGCCCATGGAGATACGGTGGGCCGTTGGCTGAAAATCCCACGGTTTCTGGGGGTTTATTCAAGCTGTTTGCCGTGTTTCGTAGTGTATAGAAAATATCACACAGTGTTTCAAGACCGGCCCGTTGTGGCATGGATGTGGCAGCCTTTATGGAATCCTTATGTCGTCCGGGCGCATCCCGCATGGCGGCTTAATGCGGGCTGGGACTAGACCATAGGCTCCCTTGGAGCCCCCCCATGCCTGATCTCATTTTCATCATTCTCGGCGCCGGCTGCTTCGCCGGGTTCATCGCCTACACGCTGCTCTGCGAGCGGCTCTAGGAGCGTCCCATGACCTTCGACTTCATTCTGGGCGGCGGCATCGCGCTCCTGCTCGCGGTCTATCTGATCTATGCCCTGCTGCGCGCAGAGAAATTCTAAAGGCCAGCCATGACCCAGAACGATTATCTGCAACTTGGCGTCTTTCTCGCCATCATCCTGGCCGCAACGCCGCTGCTTGGCCTTTACATGGCCCGCCTGTTCAACGGCGAGATCGGCTGGCTGCGGCTGGTCGAGCGGCCCGTCTATGCCGCTGCCGGTGTCACGCCGGAGCGCGAACAGCACTGGTCGGCCTATGCCATTGCCATGCTGCTTTTCAACCTGGCCGGCTTCCTGCTGCTGTTTGCCATCCTGCGCCTGCAGGATGTGCTGCCGCTCAATCCGCAGGCGCTGCCGGCACTGCCATCCGATCTCGCCTTCAACACGGCGGTCAGCTTCGTCACCAACACCAACTGGCAGGCCTATGGCGGCGAAAGCACCATGAGCTATTTCAGCCAGATGCTTGGCCTGACGGTGCAGAATTTCCTCTCGGCCGCCACCGGCATTGCCATCGCTTTGGTGGTGATCCGTGCTTTTGCCCGCAAGTCGGCCAAGACGGTCGGCAATTTCTGGACCGACATGACGCGCGCCACACTGGGCGTCCTGCTGCCCGGCGCCGCGATCATGGCCGTGATCCTGATCTGGCAGGGCATGCCGCAGAATTTCGATGCCTATACCGCCGCCACCACGGTGGAAGGTGCGCAGCAGGTGATCGCCCAGGGGCCGGTGGCCTCACAGGTGGCGATCAAGATGCTCGGCACCAATGGCGGCGGTTTCTTCAACGCCAATGCGGCGCATCCCTTCGAGAATCCCACCGCGCTGAGCAATTTCCTGCAGATGCTGGCGATCTTCGTGATCGGCGCGGCGCTGACCAATGTGTTCGGCCGCATGGTCAAGGACCAGCGGCAGGGCTGGGCGATTCTCGCCACCATGCTGCTGCTGTTCGTGGGGGGCGTGCTGATCGCCGGCCATGTGGAAGCCGGCGCCAATCCGCTGCTGACCCAGCTGGGCGTCGATCCGGCCATGGGCAACATGGAAGGCAAGGAGGTCCGCTTCGGGACATTCGCCTCTTCGCTCTTCGCGGTCATCACCACGGCGGCTTCGTGCGGCGCGGTGAACGCCATGCATTCCAGCTTCCTGCCATTGGGCGGCATGATCCCGATGATCAACATCATGCTGGGTGAAGTCATCGTCGGCGGTGTCGGCGCCGGCTTCTATGGTATTGCGCTGTTCATCGTGGCGACGCTGTTTATTGCCGGCCTGATGGTTGGTCGCAGCCCGGAATATCTGGGCAAGAAGATCGAGGCCCGCGAGGCCAAGCTGGCCGTGCTGGCGATCCTGATCTCGCCGATGGCCATCCTGGTCGGCACGGCGATTGCGCTGGTGACCGAGCCCGGCCTAGCCGGCCTGCTGTCGTCCGGTCCGCATGGCCTGAGCGAGGTGCTCTATGCCTTCACGTCTGCTGCCGGCAACAACGGCAGTGCCTTTGCCGGCCTGACCGCCAACTCGGTCTTCTACAACACGGCCCTTGGCATCACCATGCTGCTCGGCCGCTTTGCCATGATCGTGCCGGTGCTTGCCATGGCCGGCGGCCTGGCGGCCAAGAAAGCGACGCCAGCTTCGGCCGGCAGCTTCCCCACCCATGGGCCGATGTTCGTCCTGCTGCTCGCCGGCACGATTTTGATCGTCGGCGGCCTCACCTTCTTCCCGGCGCTGGCGCTGGGGCCGATTGTCGAGCATCTGCTGCTCGCTGCCGGCCAGACGTTTTAAGGAGCAAGAGTCATGAGCAAGCGTTCCGTTGCCGCGCAGCCGATCTTCGACCCGTCGCTGGTCGGCGAGGCCGTGCGCCAGTCCTTCATCAAGCTCGACCCGCGCATTCTATGGCGCAACCCGGTGATGTTCGTCACCGCCGCTGTCGCCGCCGTCTCGACCGTCATTTTCGTCCGCGACATCTTCACCGGTGGGGAGATCGCCCTGCTGGGCCAGATTTCCGCCTGGCTGTGGTTCACCGTGCTGTTCGCCAATTTCGCCGAGGCGCTGGCCGAAGGGCGCGGCAAGGCGCAGGCCGACTCCCTGCGGCGTGGCAAGACCGAAGCCGTGGCCAAGAAACTCGGCTCCGACGGCAAGGTCACGCCGGTGCCGGCCACGGCGTTGCGCATCGGCGATGTGGTGCTGGTCGAGACCGGCGACCCGATCCCGGGCGATGGCGATGTGATCGAGGGTATCGCCTCGGTGGATGAATCGGCGATCACCGGCGAGTCCGCGCCGGTGATCCGTGAATCCGGTGGCGACCGCTCGGGCGTCACCGGCGGTACCCGCGTGCTGTCGGACTGGATCAAGGTGCGGATCAGCGTCAATCCGGGCGAGAGCTTCCTCGACCGCATGATCGGCCTGGTCGAGGGCGCCAAGCGGCAGAAGACGCCGAACGAGGTGGCGCTCACCGTGCTGCTGGTCGGCATGACGCTGATCTTCCTGGTCACCACCGGCAGCCTGGAGGCGCTGGCGATCTATTCCGGCATGCCGGTGCCGGTGGTCTATCTGATCGCCCTGCTGGTGACGCTGATCCCCACCACCATCGGCGGCCTGCTGTCGGCCATCGGCATTGCCGGCATGGACCGGCTGATCCGCCATAACGTGATCGCCAAGTCCGGCCGCGCCGTGGAGGCCGCCGGCGATGTCGATACCCTGCTGCTCGACAAGACCGGCACCATCACCCATGGCAACCGCATGGCCTCGGCCTTTGTCGCCATGCCGGGCGTGTCCGAGCGCGACCTGGCCGAAGCAGCGCTGCTCGCCTCGGTGGCCGACGAGACGCCGGAAGGCAAGTCGATCGTGGCGCTGGCCGTCGAGAAATACGGGCTGGGCCATGAGGCCGGTAAGGCTGGCAAGGGCAGCTTCATTGCCTTCAGCGCCCAGACCCGCATGAGCGGCCTTGATCTCGGTGGCCGCGAGATCCGCAAGGGCGCGATGGATGCGGTGCTGCGCTATGCCGCGACGCAGGCCTCCGCCGACCTGACGGTGGCGGTCGAGCGCATCGCCAAATCGGGCGGCACGCCGCTGGTGGTGGCGCAGGATCGCCGCATCCTCGGCGTCATCCACCTGAAGGATATCGTGAAGACCGGTATCCGCGAGCGGTTTGCCGAACTGCGCCGCATGGGTATCCGCACCGTGATGGTGACGGGTGACAATCCGCTGACAGCGGCGGCCATCGCCGCCGAGGCCGGCGTAGATGATTTCATCGCCGAGGCGACGCCGGAGAAGAAGCTGGAACTGATCCGCAAGGAACAGGCCGAGGGCAAGCTGGTCGCCATGTGCGGCGACGGCACCAACGACGCCCCGGCGCTGGCGCAGGCCGATGTGGGCCTTGCCATGAATATCGGCACGGCGGCGGCGCGCGAGGCCGGCAACATGGTCGATCTCGACAGCAATCCGACCAAGCTGATCGAGGTCGTGATGATCGGCAAGCAGCTGCTGATGAGCCGCGGCTCGCTGACCACCTTCAGCCTGGCCAATGACGTGGCGAAGTATTTCGCCATCATCCCGGCGCTGTTTGTCGCCACCTATCCGCAGCTCGGCGCCCTGAATGTGATGCAGTTGAGTTCACCGCAGAGCGCCATCCTGTCGGCGGTGATCTTCAACGCGCTGATCATCATCGCCCTGATCCCGCTGGCGCTGAAAGGCGTGCGCTACCGGCCGCTGCCGGCTGTCACGCTGCTGCGCCGGAATCTGGTCATCTATGGCTTCGGCGGCGTCGTGCTGCCTTTCTTCGGCATCAAGGCCATCGACATGGCCGTGGCCTTCCTTGGTCTCGCGTAAGGAGAACCGTCATGCTCAGTCATATCCGTCCCGCTCTGGTTCTTCTGGCCCTGCTCACGGTGGTCACGGGCCTGCTGTATCCGCTGGCGATCACCGGCATCGGCCAGGGCCTGTTCCCGCGCCAGGCCCATGGCAGCCTGATCGAACAGGATGGCACGGTGGTGGGATCGTCGCTGATCGGGCAAGGGTTCGCGTCGCCGCAGTATTTCCAGCCGCGTCCCTCGGGCGCCGGCAAGGACGGCTTTGACGCCACGTCCTCCAGCGGCTCGAATCTGGCCCCCACCGCCAAGGCCCTGGTCGAGCGCGTCGCTGGCGATGTCGAGACCTACAAGGGCCGCGACGGCACGGCGCAGGTGCCGGTCGATGCCGTCACCGCCTCGGGCAGCGGGCTTGACCCGCATATCTCGCCGGCCAATGCAGCCCGGCAGGTTCCCCGTGTGGCCGAGGCACGCGGATTGACCATCGCCGACGTTCAGGCCCTGGTCGAGGCGCATACCGAACGCCCCTGGCTCGGTTTCCTCGGCCAGCCCGGGGTGAACGTGCTGACGCTGAACCTGGCCTTGGATAAGATCAAGCCGGTATCGAAGTGAGCCCAATCATCGCGAGGATCGATGCCTGAAGATCGGCCCGATCAGGACAGTCGACCGTCGCCGGACGCTCTGCTCCAGGCGGCCGCGCAGGAAAAGCGTGGCCGTCTGAACGTTTTTCTGGGTGCCGCGCCCGGCGTGGGCAAGACCTACGCCATGCTCGAGGCCGCCCATGTGCGGCAGCGCGAGGGCGTCGATGTGGTGGTTGGCGTGGTCGAGACCCATGGCCGCGAGGAAACCGCTTTCCTGCTGCGCGGGCTGGAGCAGCTGCCGCAGCGCCGCGTGGCCTATCGCGACCGTGTGTTCAACGAACTCGATCTGGATGAAGTGCTGAAGCGCCGGCCGCAGCTGGTGCTGGTGGATGAACTCGCCCATACCAATGTGCCGGGCAGCCGGCATGAGAAGCGCTACCAGGATATCGAGGAAATCCGTGCCGCCGGCATCGATGTCTACACGGCACTGAATATCCAGCATCTGGAAAGCCTGAACGACGTGGTGGCGCAGATCACCCGCGTGAAGGTGCGCGAAACCGTGCCCGACAGCGTGCTGGCCCAGGCCGACAGCATCGAGGTGGTGGATATTGCCCCGGAAGACCTGATCAAGCGCCTGAAGGAGGGCAAGGTCTATGTGCCCGACCAGGCGGCGCGCGCCGTGCATCACTTCTTCGCGCCCGGCAACCTGACGGCGCTGCGCGAACTGGCACTGCGCAAGGCGGCCGACCAGGTCGACAACCAGATGCTGTCCTACATGCAGTCGCATGCCATCGCCGGGCCCTGGCCGACGCGCGACCGCATCATGGCCTGCATCAGTCCCAGTCCGCTGATGCCGCGCCTGGTGCGCACGGCGCGCCGCATCGCCGAGCGTCGGCGTGCGCCGTGGATCGTGCTCTATGTCGAGACGCCGGCCCATGACCGGCTGTCGGATGAGGAAAAGACCCAGATCAACCGGGCGCTGACGCTGGCCGAGGAATTCGGCGCCGAAGTCGTCACGGTTGCCAGCGGCAATGTGCCAGCCGAGATCATCCGGCAGGCCCGCCAGCGCAATGTCACCGAGATTGTTGTCGCCCGCAGCCACCGCAGCCGGCTGGTCAACCGCCTGCGCGGCACCCTGACCGACCGGCTGGTCGAGCTGGGCGACGGCATCAACATCCATGTCATCACCGGGTCGCCCGAGGCTGAATCCTGGCTCGATGTCATGCGGGCACGCCTTGCCAGCATGAGTCTGGACGGCCTGGTGCTGGCAACCGCGGTGTCGCTGGCGGCAACAGGGCTGGTGAAACTGGCCGAGCCCTGGCTGCCGGCCTCCAGCGTGCCGCTGCTGATTCTGATGGCCGTGCTGCTCTGCGCGCTGCGCTATGGCTATGCCGCCGCCGTGCTGAGTTCGGTGCTGACGGTGCTGGGCTACAACTTCCTGTTCCTGCCGCCGCTCTACACCTTCACCATCGCGAATGCGGAGAATATCTATATCTTCTTCGTCTTCCTCGCCGTGGCGCTGATCACCAGCAACCTGACGGCGCGAATCCGGGCGCAGGCCGAAGCCGCCCGCATCCGCGAGGCACGCACGGCCTCGCTCTACGATTTCAGCCGCATGGTGACCGGTGCGGCGGGCGAGGACGATATCCTCTGGGCCGTGGTGCATCATGTGGCGGCGCTGGCCAAGGCGCAGTCGCTGGTGCTGATGCCCGATCAAGGCGCTGGGGCCGAACGGCTGATCATCCGCGCCGCCTATCCGCCGGAAGACCAGATCGACGACAAGGCCAAGATCGCCGCGGCCTGGGCCTGGGAAAAAGGCGAGCAGGCGGGGCGCGGCACCGGCACGCTGCCGTCATCGGACTGGCTGTTCCTGCCGCTGCGCACCGCCGAGCGCCGGCTGGGCGCGCTTGGCATCCGCTTTGCCGACGATCGCCCGCCGCTGGGCCCGGATGAGCGCCGGCTGCTGGATGCCCTGGCCGGCCAGGCGGCACTGGCCATCGAACGCAGCCTGCTCAACCGCGATGTCGAGGAGGCCCGTGTCTCGGCCGAGACCGAGAAGCTGCGCTCGGCGCTGCTGTCCTCGATCAGCCACGACCTGCGCACGCCGCTGGCCTCCATCATCGGCGGCGTATCCAGCCTGATGAATTTCGACAGCCGGCTGGATGCGCAGGGCCGGGGCGAGCTGTTGCAAACCGTGCGCGACGAGGCCGAACGGCTCAACCGCTTCGTCGGCAACCTGCTCGACATGACCCGGATCGAGGCCGGCGCCATGCAGCCCAAGCTCGACTGGGTCGATCCCGAGGACCTGGTGGCCACGGCGGTGAAGCGCGCGGCCGCGCTGACCCATGGACATGACATCCGCATCGACGCGGCGCCCGACCTGCCGCTGCTGCGGGTCGATTACATCCTGATCGAGCAGGTGCTGATCAACCTGCTGGACAATGCGGCGAAGTATTCGCCCAAGGGCAGCCCGGTGGATGTTCGTCTCCGCCGCGAGCGTGACCGCATCCTGCTGACCGTCACCGATTCCGGCTCCGGCATTCCGCCGGCCGAGCTTGAGCAGGTCTTCGATATGTTCTATCGCGTGAAGGCCGGCGACCGCCAGGTGGCCGGTACGGGTCTCGGCCTGTCGATCTGCCGCAGTATTCTGAAGGCGCATGGCGGCGATATCCGCGCCGAAAGCCCGGTGGCAGAGGGCCAAACAGGAAAGAGCCCGGGTACGCGGATGATCGTGACCCTGCCGATTGAAGAGCAGCCGGCCTTGCCCGGTGACGACAGGGCGGCGGAAGAGCAGATGCCCCATGGCTGACGGCGCGAAGATTCTGGTGATCGACGACGAGCCGCAGATCCGCCGCTACCTGCGGGTCAGCCTGGAAGCGCATGACTTTCATATCCTCGAAGCCGCCGGCGGGCAGGAGGGGCTGCGGCTGGCGGCGCTGGAAAAACCCGATCTGGTGGTGCTCGATCTCGGTCTGCCCGACATGGATGGCCAGGCGGTGATCGCGCGCCTGCGCGAATGGAGCGCGGTGCCGGTGGTGGTGCTGTCGGTGCGGGCGGATGAGGCCGACAAGATCGCGGCGCTGGATGCCGGCGCCGACGATTATGTCACCAAGCCGTTTGGCACCGGCGAATTGCTCGCCCGCATCCGCGCGGCCTTGCGGCATACGGTTGGCTCCAGCACCGGCCAGGCGGTGTTCGAGACCGGCGGCCTGCGCGTCGATCTGGAAAAGCGCCAGGTCAGTTTGCGCGGCGCGCCGGTGAAGCTGTCGCCCAAGGAATACGATTTGCTGAAGCTGCTGGTGCAGCATGCCGGCAAGGTGCTGACGCACCAGTTCATCCTGCGCCAGGTCTGGGGTCCGGCGCATGAAAGCGATGTGCAATATCTGCGCGTCTTCGCCCGCCAGCTGCGCCAGAAGATCGAGACCGATGCGGCGCAGCCGAAACTGCTGCTGACCGAGCCCGGCGTGGGCTACCGGCTGGCGATGGAGTAGAGGAAGGCCGCGGCCTCCGCGCGGCTGCGCAGGCGGATGAAGGCGATCCGCGCATGGGCGGGATCAGCCATCAGCGCCGCGATAGTACGGCGGTTCTTGGCAAAGGTCTTGATCGTCCACCACAGGATCGATCTGCGGCTGAAGAAGGTCTGGCGGAAGGACTCGCGGTTGCCGGTGCCTGGCCAGAGCTCCTGTTTGCGCCATGCCCGCTGCAGCGCCCGCATCACCGCCTGCGGGAAGGTGACGGCAAAGGGATAATCCAGCCAGATTACGGCATCGACATGCGCCCATTTGACCGGGATGCTGCGCGAATAGTTGCCGTCGAGCACCCAGCGCGGAACGGCGAGTGCCGCTTTCAGGTCGGCGAGGAATTCGGCTTCGGGGGCCTGCTGCCAGTTCGCGCGCCAGAACAGCCGGTCCATCTCGATATGCGGCGCTTGCAGGGTATCGGCCAGCCGGCGAGCGAAGGTGGATTTGCCGGCGCCGCTGGTGCCGACGACGTTGAAGCGCAGGGCGGTACGCAGGGTATCGGGAAGCGGCGGGGTCTGCATGGCGGACCGGGAATTGGTGGAGCCGAGGGGAATCGAACCCCTGACCTCCTCATTGCGAACGAGGCGCTCTCCCATCTGAGCTACGGCCCCAAGCCGGTGCGCCGGCCGGGTCGAAAACGGGACCTCGCAAGGGTCCGGGCCGGGCGGCCAAGCAAGTAGCAAACGGGCCCGGCTTTGTCCACCGCCCTGATTACCGAATCACCGCGCGGTGGCCCCGGGCCCGGCCCTGGTCCGGGCCGCCGCCGGGCCCGCCCGGGCGGTCAGGGCGCCGCCGGCGGCCTTCCTGCCGGTTGCGCGGTTTTTCGGCAAATTCGGCGGGGATTATTTGCTGCCGGCCGGTGCTGCCGCCAGCACTCGGGTTGCGTTTCGCCGGCCCTGCCAGTATCACTCCTGCACTGCCTGTCGGGCTGGTCGCGGCCCGTCTCTGCGGCGCCGTCCCGGCGCCTGCGCATCCCGGAGGGTGGAGTGAATTCGCTGGTCATCCTGATCTCCACGCTGATCGACCTTTACATGTATGTGCTGATCGCCTCGGCGATCCTGAGCTGGCTGGTCGCCTTCAACGTGATCAACACGCGCAACCGCGTGGTCTATGCCATCGGCGATTTCCTCTATCGCATCACCGAGCCGGCGCTGCGGCATATCCGCCGCATCCTGCCCAGCTTCGGCGGCATCGACCTGTCGCCGGTGGTGCTGATCCTGCTGCTGATCTTCCTGCGCAACCTGCTGTGGGAATACGCCGCCTGACCGGCGCTGCCTTACCCCCGACCGCGCCCTGGCGCCTGACCGCGCCCTGGCGCCTGACCGCCGACGGCCTGCGCCTGTTCGTGCGCCTCACCCCCAAGGCCAGCCGTGACGGCATCGACGGCCTGAAGCCTACCGCCGATGGCGGGGTTGAGGTTGTGGCCAAAGTCACCGCCGTGCCCGAGAAGGGCCGCGCCAATGATGCGCTGCTGCGCCTGCTGGCCAAGCAATTGAAGCTGCCGGCCGGGCGGTTCAGCGTGGTGGCCGGCGAGACCGACCGGCATAAACAGATTCTGATCAGCGGCGAGGCGGACGCGCTCGATGGCGCGCTGCGTCCCTGGCTCGCCGCACTTGTCCTGAAGGAGTGATCCCATGAGCGCAACCCTGATCGATGGCAAGGCGGTGGCGGCAGGTCTGCGCGCCGAGGTGGCGGCAAAGGTGCAGCGTTTTCAGGCGCGCGCCGGGCGGCTGCCGGGGTTGACGGTGGTGCTGGTCGGCGACGATCCGGCCAGCGAGGTCTATGTGCGCAACAAGGGCATCCAGACCCGCGAGGCCGGCATGATCTCCAACGAGATCAAGCTGGAGGGCAATACCAGCCAGGCCGATCTGCTCAAGATCGTCGCCGCGCTGAATGCCGACAGAGCAGTGGATGGCATCCTGGTGCAGATGCCGCTGCCGAAACAGATCGACACCCAGGCGATCATCGAGGCGATCGATCCGGGCAAGGATGTCGATGGCCTGCATCCGGTCAATGCCGGCAAGCTCAACCAGGGCATCGACGCGCTCACCCCCTGCACGCCGCTCGGCTGCATGATCCTGCTTGAAAAAGCCGGTGTGCCGGTGGCCGGCGCCAATGCGGTGGTGATCGGCCGCTCGATCCTGGTCGGCCGTCCGGTTGCGGCCCTGCTGCTGGCCGCCCATGCCACGGTGACCATCGCGCATTCGCGCAGCCGCGATCTGCCCGCGCTCTGCCGGCAGGCCGATATCGTCATCGCCGCCGTCGGCAAGCCCGAACTGGTGCGCGGCGACTGGATCAAGCCCGGTGCCGCGGTGATCGATGTCGGCATCAACCGCGTGCCCAAGGATGACGGCAAGACAAAGCTGGTCGGCGATGTGCATTTCGCATCAGTCGCCGCGGTGGCCGGCGTGATTACCCCGGTGCCCGGCGGCGTCGGCCCGATGACGATTGCCTGCCTGCTGCAGAACACCCTGACGGCGGCCTGCTATCGCGAGCAGATCGACCCGAAGGGGCTGTAGACGCCTGCCGCAGCGGCAGGCGGTTTTCACTTGTCTGACGTCACGTCACGGCTTCCCATCCGGCTGAATCGTCCTAATCTGGCGTCATGTCGAAACGCCTGCCGCCGCTGCTCGCCCTGGAAGCCTTCGACGCCGCCGCGCGCGCCCTGAGCTTCAAGGCCGCCGCCGCCGAACTCAATCTCACGCCATCGGCGATCAGCCACCGGGTCAAGCAGCTGGAGCAGCATCTCGGCCTCGCCCTGTTCCGCCGGCTCAACCGCGAGATCCGCCTCACCGAGGCCGGCCAGGATTATTTCGGCACCGTGCGGCGTGCGTTCGACCAGGTGGCGCAGGTCAGCCTGCGGCTCGGCCGCTCGCCGCAGCAGCCGGTCGAGGAAATGCGGCTCTCGGCGGTGCCGCATTTCGCCGCCGGCTGGATCATCCCGCATCTGGAGGAATTCCTGAACCGCCGGCCGGGCCTGCGCGTCTATGTCGAATCCAGTGTGCGCAATGCCGATTTCGCCCGCGACGCGGTGGATGCCGCCGTGCGCTATGGCGATGGCAACTGGCCGGGGCTGGCGACAACCAAGCTGACCGATCTCAGCGTCGCGCCGGTCTGCACGCCGGCGCTGCTGAAACGCCTGCGCAAGCCGGCCGACCTGCGCGAGGTGACGCTGATCCATTTCACCCAGTTCCCGCAGAGCTGGAGCGAATGGCTGGCCGCCGCCGGGCTGCCGGCCTTCCGGCCCGGCCGCGAGGTATTTGTCGACAGCGTCACCCAGGCGATCGATGCGGCGGAAAACGGGCTGGGCATCGCGCTCGGCATCGCGCCGCTGATCGGGCCGCGGCTGGCATCCGGCCGGCTGGTGATGCCGTTCGGGCCTTTGCTGCCGCTGCAGCATGGCTACTGGCTGGCCTGCCGCAAGGCGGAGGCGAACCGGCCGGCGATCCAGGCGCTGCGCGACTGGCTGCTGGAGCTGATGCAGCGCGCGGAAGGCGCGATGAAGCCGCACCGGCCGAAACGGCTGGCAGTCGCGAAAAAGCCGGCGGTGAAAGCCGCAGCGCGCCGCAGCGTCAGGTGAACCGGATTCACCTGAAACCACCGGCTTATGCGTTTGCCGTCGCTGTGGCGTCTTTCTAGAGTCGCGGCATGAACGACACAGCCTTTCTCTCCGAACCGGTCAGCATTGCCTGCAGTGACGGCCAGCAACTTGCTGCCACGCTGTATCGGCCGCAGCAGTCCAACGGTCTCAGCCTGCAGATCAATGCCGCCACCGGCGTGCCGCGTGGTTATTACAATGCCTTCGCCGGCTATCAGGCCGGGCGCGGCTTCACCGTGCTGACCTTCGACTATCGCGGCATCGGCGGCTCGCAGCCCACACCCGGCGCGCCGGCGCCGCGCATGCTCGACTGGGGCCTGCAGGATGTGCCGGCTGCCACCGCCTGGCTGGCGCAGCAGGTCCCGGCGCTGACGCCCACCCTGCTGGGCCATTCCTTCGGCGGCCAGGTGCTCGGCCTGATGCCGCAGGCGGAAGCCTTCGCCGCCATCGTCACCGTTGCCTCGCAGCATGGCTACTGGCGCAACTGGCCGCGCTCGCATCAGGCCAAGCTGTTTTTCGCCTGGTATATGCTGGTGCCGACCCTGCTGCTGCTGCGCGCCAAGGCGCCGTCGCGGCTGTTCGGCGGCGAACCGTTGCCGCGCGGCGTGCTGGCCGACTGGTCGCGCTGGTGCCGCTCGCCGCATTATGTCTGCGACGAACAGGGCCGCGCGCTGCGCCCGTTCAATGACCGCGTGCGCGCGCCGATCCGCATGATCAGTTTCAGCGACGATCTCGATTTCGGCCCGCGTAAAGGCGTCGACCGGCTGGCCGAGTATTATCCACGGGCCCGCATCGAGCGGCAGCATGTGATGCCGACGGATTGGGGCCTGCAGCGCATCGGCCATTTCGGGTTCTTCAAGCGCGAGATGCCGGTGCAGCGCTGGGCCGAGATCGGTGACTGGCTGCATACCACTGTAGCGGAACGCAAACGCCAGGCGGCGTAAGCCGGCGACTCACGCGCTTGTGAGTCAAACGAATCGGCTTGACGCGACGGCAGCGGTTCACAGTCGCGCGAATTGACCTGCCACGTCATTGCTGTGGCGGAATCGCTGCTTCTAGGGTCGCGCCCCATGAACATGATTCCAAGCGCCCCGCAGATCACCCTCACATCCGTTTCGATTCCCGTTGCCGATGGCCAGCGCCTGGCCGGCACCCTGTTCGAGCCGCAGCAGAGCAACGGCGTCAGCGTGCAGGTCAATGCCGCCACCGGCGTGGCGCGGCGCTATTACGAGAGCTTTGCCGCCTATCTCGGCAGCCGCGGCTTCACCGTGCTGACGTTTGATTATCGCGGCATCGGCGGCTCGCCGCGCAGCCCGGCCGCGCCGCCGCCGCGCATGCTCGACTGGGGCCGACGCGACATTCCCGCGGCTGCCGATTTCCTCGCCAGCCGCCTGCCGGGTGCGCGGCGTGCCATGGTCTGTCATTCCTTCGGCGGCCAGATGCTGGGCCTGATGCCGCAGGCCGGCGAAATCGGCGCCGTGCTGGCGATCGCGTCGCAGCATGGCTACTGGCGCAACTGGTCGCGCGCGCATCAGCTGCGGCTGTTGCTGTCGTGGTATGTGGCATTCCCGCTGGTGGTCAGCCTGATCGACCGCATCCCGGGCTGGTGGCTGGGCGGACAGCCGCTGCCGGGCGGCGTGGCGCGCGACTGGCGGCGCTGGTGCTGCTCGCCGCATTACCTGGTCGGCGATGACGGCCGTCCGCTACGGCCGCACAACCATGCCCTGCGCGCGGATATGCGGCTGATCAGCTTTGCCGATGATCTGGATTTCGGCCCCAAGAAGGGTGTCGATGCACTGGTCGACTTTTATCCCAATGCCTTCATCGAACGGCTGCATGTCGCCCCGCGCGACTGGGGCCTGCAGCGCATCGGCCATTTCGGCTTCTTCAAGCGCGACATGCCGGCGAAACACTGGGCGGCGCAGGCCGACTGGCTGCTGCAGGCGGCGCTGGCCAGGCCGCAGCAGGACAGGCCGCAGCGGGACAGGGCGGTTATTCGGCCGCTTCAGCCAGCTCGTTGATCAGCGCCGGATTGGTGATTTTGCCCTGATATCCTTGCGCGGTCTGCGTTGCGGGTTTGTCGCGGATCGGAATCCAGCCCATATCCTGCCAGCCCGATGGCAGCCAGGCCGGGTCTTCCGTCGGCGGCTTCAGGCGGCCGCGCGTTGTCGCGATGCTGCTTTCGATCCGGTGCAGGAAATGGTCGATGATATCGATGGGATTCCGGCTCACGCCGTTGGGCCAGGTCTCGTCGCTGCCGGCAATCGCGGCCAGGAACGCATCCTGGATGTCCATGGGATCGGTGTAGCCGAGTTCCTTGGCCAGGTCGAAACCGTCGGTCTTGCCGGCGAACCAGGCCGGGCTCAGGTCGAGATCACCGCCTTCCCAGTTGAACTCGCGTTTCAGGCGGTCCTTGACCGAGTCGAAACAGGTCTGCACGCGCAGGGCATATTGCCGCGTTTCATTGCGCGCCCGCGGATCGGCATCGGCCGGCAGTTCCGCGAGTTTCTTCTTCAGGTCGAGGAAGAGCTTGCCGACATTCTCAAGAATCTCGTCCACGGTCTTCGAGCCGAACACCTTGTCGATCAGCTTTTCACTGTAAATTGTCCCGCTCATCATCCATTCCGACAGACCATGCGCTATGTCCTTGCGATAGGTGCCGTCGGGACCGAAATTCTCTTCCAGCCGGTCCAGGCGACCCTGCGATTCTCTGATCGAGTTGTCGAGGCGCTTGATATAGCCCAACAGCAGGTCGCGCATCGCGCGGTCTTCGCCGTCCAGCGGCAGGCTGTCGAGTTTTTCGACGAGGTCCTGGCGCGTTTTGCGTTCCTCGGCGAGCTTATCCTCGATTTCCGATTTTACCTTGCCGTAATTCTGCAGCGCCTCTTTCCTGCTCTCGATGGCACCGGCCCGTGTCTCACTGTGGCGAAAGCGCTCGTCGGCATCCATATCGGCGATGTTTCGAATCTGCCACCGGTTGACCTCTTCGCCGGTCGTGTGATTGACGACCGGCACGCCCGGTGGCGGCAGCTCGAAAGTGTGATCCAGAACCCCTGAGACCTTCTCCGGCGTGATATATGTCTGCCAGTCCGCGTAATTGATTTTCGGACCATAGAAGGTGCCGCTCACCGGCACCCCGGATTTCGGCAGCTCAAACTTTGTCGTCCCCGGCAGCGTCACTGCAGACATCGCGCTCTCCTGTCACCTTCTGCTTTTGCCCAGCAGAAGTTGCAGAAGTCATGCCACGCGGTTGCGCGGATTAACCATATGGTAAGAGACTGAATTGGTTATGCGGCGATCACGCCGTATGCGCGACGCTGCCTGCAGCTTCTGCCGCGGCGGTAATTTTTTCCCGCACAGTATGGTGAATGAAAGCTTAGTTTGCCGGCGTGGCTGCGCCGACGGTGCTGCCATCCCAGCCGCCGCCGAGCGCTTTATACAGGCTGACATTGGCGCTGTAGCGGCTCAGCGCCGCCTGCACCATGGTGTCGTTGGCGGCGAAGACCGAGCGCTGCGCATCCAGCAGGTCGAGGAAGCCGACCGTGCCGGCGCGATAGCGCGAATCGACGATGCGATAGGCGTCGTTGGCCTGGTTGAAGGCTTCCGAGGCGAAGCCGTATTGCCGGCCGGTATGCACCGTGGCGCCCAGCGCATCTTCGGTATCGCGGAAGGCGCTCAGGATGGCGCCGCGATAGGTCTCGACCACTTCATCCTTGGTGGCGCGCGAGAGTTCCTCGCCGCCTTCCAGCCGGCCGCCCTGGAAGATCGGTGCGGTCAGCCCGGCGGCAATCGAATAGATCATGGTGCCGGGATCGAACAGGGTCGATGTCTGGCCGCTCTGCGTGCCGATGCGGCCGGTGAGGTCGAGGCTGGGGAAGCGCGCGGCGCGCGCGGCGCCGATGTCGAAATTGGCGGCGCGCAGATCGGCTTCGGCCTTGCGCAGGTCGGGCCGGCGCAGTAGCAGCTCTGAAGGCAAACCAGCCGTGACCGGCGGCAGGGTGAGGGCGGCAAGGCTGTCGCCCTGCACGACAAAGCCCTGCGGCGGGCGGCCGAGCAGCACCGCCAGCGCATCCAGCGTGGTGCGCTCGGTCTGCTGCAGGCTGGCGACAGTGGCGCGCTGGGTGGCGACGCTGCTGCGCTGCTGCGCCACTTCGTAATCGGTGATGATGCCGTTCAGACGCTGGGTCTCCAGCAGATCGAGGATGCCCTGGGCGGCGCCCAGCGTTTCATTGGCCAGGCGGATGCGGTCGCGCAAAGACAGCAGCTGGAAATAGGTGCTGGCGATATCGGCATAGAGCGTGATCGCCACGGTCTCGCGGTTGTAGCGGCTGGATTCCAGCCGGGTCAGCGCCGCATCGGCGGTGGCGGCATTGCCGCCGAAGAGGTCGATCTGATAGCCCGCCGTCAGGTTGCCGGCAAAACTGTTGCGGATGGTGTAATCGCTGCCGCGCGAGGCGGTGCTGGTGGTCGTTGTGGTGGTGGTGCCGGTGTTGCGGCCCTGGCGCGTGCGGGTGGCGCTGCTGTCGGCGCCCAGGGTGGGATAGAGATCGGCGCCGGAAATCTTGGCCTGGGCCTCGGCCTGGCGGATGCGGGCGACGGCAATGCGCAGGTCGGTGTTGTTGGCCTGGGCCTCGTTGATCAGCCGGTTCAGCTCGATGCTGTTAAAGCCGGTCCACCATTGCGCATCGGGCCACAGGTTGACGGCATCCTGGCGGCTGTCCCAGGCGGCGGGGGTTTCCACCTTGGGTTTGAAATAGTCGGGCACCATCGAGCAGGCGCCGAGCGAGACCGAAAGCAGCGCGACAGCCGCGGTGGAGGTGAGGAGACGCATGGAGTGTTATTCCGCAGCGAGAGCGACGACAGGATCGAGATCGGCCGCCTTGCGTGCCGGCAGATAGCCGAACAGCAGGCCGGTGGCGAAGGCGCAGAAGAAGGCGAGCAGCACCGGCTCGGGCGAGAAGATCACCGGGCGGCCGAAATAGGCGAACAGCCAGGTGACGCTTAGGCCCAGCGCGACGCCGATCAGGCCGCCCAACGTGCAGATCGCCAGCGCCTCGGAATTAAACTGCATCATGATGTTGAAGCGCCGTGCGCCGGTGGCCATGCGCACGCCGATCTCGCGGGTGCGCTCGGTCACGCTGACCAGCATGATGTTCATGACGCCGATGCCGCCCACCAGCAGGGAGATGGCGGCGATCGAGCCCAGCAGGATGGTGAGCGTGTTCTGGGTTTCCATGGCGGTTTCGATGATGGAGGCCATGTTGCGGATCTGGAAATCCTCGGCACGATGGCGCGCCATCAGAAGCTGCCGGATATCCTCCTGCGTGTCATTGATCTGCTTCACGTCCTGCACCTGGACTGTGATGGTGCGCACATAGCGCTGGCCGAAAAGCCGCAGCATGCCGGTGGAGAGCGGCACGTAGATGATATCGTCCTGGTCGGCGCCCCAGGGGGTGGCGCCTTTCGGGCTCATGATGCCGATGACCTGGAAGGGGATGTTGTTGAGCAGCACGTAGCGCCCGATGGGATCGGTGCCTTCGAACAGGTTGTTGACCACGGTCTGGCCGATCACCGCCACCGGCAGGTAGGACTTCACATCGCTTTCGGAGAAGAAGATGCCTTCGGCCACCGGCCATTCGCGCGCCACCGGGAAGGGCGCGGTGGTGGCATTGACCTGGGTGACATAGTCGCGGCTGCCGGTGCGCACGGTGACATTGCCGGTATATTCCGGCACCGAGGCGAGGATGTTGTGCACCTCGGCGGC
>NZ_CALRUC010000079.1:0-20872 GCF_943371255.1 Ferrovibrio terrae
GGTCCGGTCGACCCCCGGACTTTCCGTCCAAGAGCTTCTTTCTGGGACTGAAACAGCGCGTAACGGGCGGTTAGCTCAGCGGTAGAGCACTACCTTGACATGGTAGGGGTCACAAGTTCGATCCTTGTACCGCCCACCACGCGCCTCTCCCCCGCCTCAAGGTTTCAAGCCGGCGAGATAGGCCTCGACCAGCGGGCCCCAGACCGCTGCGCTGGCGCGCGCGAACAGCAGGCCATGGCCGTCCTGGCCATGGGGCGGCAGCAGCTTGTAGTCGGCCTTGCCACCGGCAGAGACATAGCGGGCATGCATGGCCTGCGACATCGCCGGCGCGAAGAAGGTGTCGTTCTGGGTATAGATCCACAGAGTCGGCAGGCGGGCCGTCCTGCCGAACGTGCCGGCGCTTTCGATCAGCAGGTCGGGTGCGCAATTGGTATTCGGCTTTTTTTCAGCCCAGCCGCCGCGACCGCCGGCAAAATTGATCAGACCGGCAATGCCCGGCGGATTGCGACTGCTATAGGCAAGGCTGCCCCAGCCGCCAGCAGACTGGCCAACGATCAGTGTGCGACCGGCCTGCACATAGGGCAGCGTCGTGAGATAGCGGACGGCGGCATCGATATCATCGGCCGTGGCCAGACCGCCGCGAACGAAATTGGGGCGTGCGCAGCTGCCGTATTCCTCGGCCCAAGCGCCGCCGGTTTCGCCATACCCACGCCGCAGCGGTATCCCCACCACATAGCCGCGGCCCAGAAACCATTGCACAGCCTCGGCATCGCAACTGGTCGGTTTGATACCAGGCCGCTGGTCGGCATTGGCGGGGGAGCCGTGGTTGAGCACCATGGCCGGGGCGGCTGTGTCGCCGGGCATGCTGCTCTCCGGCGGACGGCAGGTGCGCAGCGCCAGCGCGGACTCGCGCCGCTGGCCATCGATATAGACAGGAATCCAGTGCATCTGCATGCGGTGACGGCCTTCGGGTGCGCCGCGCGGCCCAAAGCTGAAGTCCTGCGCCCCGGCACTGGCTGACACCAGCGCGATTGCCACCGCCATGACCAGGATCGAAAGCGCTGGACGCATGCGTCTTCCTCCGCCGGACTTCCCTCTGCCGATGCCCAAGCGATAGCATGACTTGGCGTTTTCGCCTATTACGGTGACGATTATAGGAAGGCTTACGGCAGGGAATCGTGACCACGCATACACCATCTTTGGCAGTGATCCTGCCCTGCCATAACGAGGCACTGAGCATCGCCGGGGTGGTTGCCGATTTCCGCCGCGTGCTGCCCACCGCCCGTATTTATGTGCTGGATAACAATTCCAGCGACGGCACGGCAGCCATCGCCGCGCAAGCCGGCGCCACGGTGATCCCCGAGCGACAGCAGGGCAAGGGCAATGCCGTGCGCCGGGCGTTTTCCGACATCGACGCCGATCTCTACATCATTGCCGATGGCGACGGCACCTACGATACCAACCGCGCCGGCACGATGGTGGCCAAACTGCTGAACGAGCATCTCGACATGGTGGTGGGCGTGCGGCGCGAGACCCAGGCGGGCGCCTATCGCGCCGGCCATCGCTGGGGCAATCGCCTGTTTAACACCATCGTGCGTCGCCTGTTCGGCGACAAGTTCACCGACATCTTCTCAGGCTATCGCGTTTTCTCGCGTCGCTTCGTCAAAAGCTTCCCGGCGCTGTCCACCGGCTTTGAGATCGAGACCGAGATGAGCGTGCATGCGATCCATCTGCGCCTGCCGACCGCCGAAATCGAGACCGATTACTTCGAGCGCGGCGAAGGCAGCGTCAGCAAGCTGAAAACCTATCGCGACGGTTTCCGCATCCTGCTGACGGTGGTGAAACTGCTGAAGGCCGTGCGCCCATTGGCGCTGTTTTCCGCGCTGGCCCTGCTGCTCTTCGTTGTTGCCGTCGCGCTGGGCATGCCGATCCTGTGGCACTTTATTGAAACCCACACGGTGCCGCGGGTTCCGACTACGGTGGGTGTGGTCGGACTGGTGATGCTGAGTGCGATCAGTCTGATCACCGGCATCATCCTCGACAGCATCATGCTGGCCGAGACAGCCTACAAACGGCTGTTCTATCTGGCGCTGCCGGCCACCAACCATGTGGCGCCATCCCGAAGCCCGGATGCCTGAGCGGCTGTTGGCACTGCTGCCCGCAGCCCTGCGCCGGCTGGTGCTCGCTCATGCCGATCTGCTGCGCTTTGTGGTGGTCGGCGGCATCGGCTTCTGCGTCGATGGCGGCCTGCTGATGCTGCTGAACGATCTGGCGGACTGGACGCCGCTATCGGCCCGCGCGGTGGGCTTTCCGGTGGCGGTGACCGTGACCTGGTGGCTGAACCGGGTGTGGACCTTCAGCACCGGGCGCAGCCAGCCGGTGCGGCGGCAATATGCACTTTACCTGGCGATCCAGCTCACCGGCCTGGCGATCAACTTTTCCATCTTCGCCCTGCTGGTGGGTGCCATGCCCTGGTTCGCCGCCTGGCCGATCGCGGCGCTGGCCATCGGCTCCGTCACCGCGATGTTTGCCACCTATATCCTGTCCCGGCGGATTGCCTTCGCGGCGAAAACGCCAAGGGCATAGACCACGGCCGACAGGGCAATGGCAAAGGCCGGGATCAGCGCCAGATTGTAGCGCACGATGCTGACCGACAGCTGCGCATTGATGCCCACCATCGCCAGCGCCGGCAGCAGCAGCAGCCACCACATCCGCTGTTGCTCGCCGCGCGGCAGCAGCCAGAGCAGCAGCGGCACCACGGCCAGCAGGCCGAACAGGCCCCATTTTCCGCCGACGAAAAGCCCGCGCATGGCAAGCAGCGCGGTGACGGCAATATCCTTCAGCGGATCGTTCAGCAGATAGGTGTGCAGCAGATGGCGCTGGGCTTCGGCCGCCGGCAGCAGCTTCATCTGCGGATGCAGGATATCGCGACCCTGCACGTAATAGCCGCCGGGGTCCCAGCCCAGCCGCGCCACTGTTTCGACGCCGAAGAGTTTGCCGGCGATGTCATCGCCAAAGCCCGGCAGATAATAGATCCAGCCGATCAGCCACTCGCGCCAGGTCATCATGTTGAAGGCCAGGCGATGCGACAGCGAGCCGATCAGGTAATGCGAATCCGACATGGTCCACTGGCCGAGCTGGATCGCGTTGCGCAGCAGGAAGCCGCCGGTCGGCACGGCAAAGGCAACGGTGAAGGCAATACCCGCCAACAGCAGAGTGCGCCTGGTCTGACGCTGCCAGGCGAAAACCGCGATCAGCACCAGGGCGATCGGCGCCAGCGCCATCCAGGACGGCTTCACCATCACCGTGAGACCGAGCATCAGGCCCGCCAGCAGCCAGCCGGCGATCCGCTGTGGCCGGCACCATGCCGACAGCCAGGACCACAGGAACAGGCCCAGCATCGCGAGGAATAGCGGCTCGGTCAGGATATGCCGGCTGTACTGCCAGGCCTCCTTGCAGGCCAGCGCGGCAAAAACCGCAAGCCATGCGCGCCATGGATCGGCACCGACAACCAGCTGCACGATGCGATACAGCGCAAACAGGAAGACCGCCAGTTCGAGGGCATAGAGCCCTTTCAGCCCCGCAAGCGATCCGTTGCAGGCGGTGCCGGGATAACCGGTGGCGGCGAAGCAGATCAGCGTCTGCCGGGTCGGTGCATGCAGCCTGGCGGCCAGCGCAATCTCGACAGCCGTCAGCGGCCCGCCTTCGGCCAGGGCCGGCGGCGGCGGCGTGTCGGGCCGGTAGCCATGATTGGTCAGGGTGCCATGGTCGGCGAGATTTAGCCCCATCGCGACATAGCGGCCCGAATCCGGCTCCAGGGTCAGCGGTGCCATCAGAATGCGCAGCCCGATGAAGGCCAGCACCACCACAAGACCAAGACCATGCAGCGCAAAGAGCGCGGATTTTCGGGACAGAATGTGAGGGCGCGGCATTGGATCAGCCTTGGAAAACGGGCGGCGCATCCTGTGCATCCGCTCTGCACCTGTCCAGCAACAGCAGCTACGGCGAGTACAACTGCCATCCATATTCGCCAGAAAAAGCCGGAAAACCGGCTTTTTTATTTATACAAAATTAAGCATACTGGACCGACAGTCGCTGCGTCGCTTCCGTTACGACACGGCTGCGGCGCCGAACAGGGGGAAGCAGGCCATGCCTGGGGTTGCCGTTTCGGCGTCACTGAGCGCCGGTGTCTTATGCAGTACCAGTCTCCTAGCCCGTAACCGTCTTGCAGAAGCCGTCGTTCGTGATGCCGCGCAGATCCGAGGCGCCGCATGAGCATGGAATCCGTCATTCCGGTCGGCACGGTTTTTCTGGAATGCTCGCGTTTTGTGCCCCCTGCGGCGCAGGCGCGTTGGCGCGTGGAGCGCATCGTGCTGCTGCCGAACCTGCCAGAACATGCCGCCATCCGGAAACTGGAACCCGGTGGTGAAGAGCGCCTGATCACCCTGCAGGCGCTGGCCCAGAGCGGCAAATACGCCCGCGAGAACTGATCAAAGCCCGGTTTCAGTCGTCCCCGATTCTGGCCAACCTCAACTGGCAGGCATGGCGCGCTTTCTTGCTGTTTAAGGCCACAAGCTGCTCCGCAGACTGAATATCTTCTTCTGCGCCAAAGACTTAGCCGTGTGAAAAATAAGGTTAATTTGATTTTTTTGTGTGCCCGATCAGGCAGGCCTGTGTAATCGTACCCGCATTACTGGTATCGGCCCGCTGCCAATAAGGGGACACAACAATGCTGAGCCGCCTGCCCCTCGTCACCAAGATCGCCCTGATCACTGCCATCTTGATCGTTCTGACCGCACTCGGCGTCGGCGGTGGCGCCGTGATGCAGATCCGCGGCGAGATCGCCCAGCAGGTGATCGAGCGCCAGAATAACAGTCTGCGCACCCTGGCGGTGCTGGTGCGCAAGGCATTCCCCGATACGAAATTCGAGATTGACGCCCAGGGTCGCGTCGGCCGCGTCACCATGACGGCGATCCCCGATTTCGCCGAGCACGATATGATCGACGAGATCGGCAAGGTGACGGGCGAAACCGCCACGCTGTTCCGTTGGCAGGATGCTGAGCAGGACTTCTTCCGCCGCACCACCAACATCATCAATGCCGAGGGCAAGCGTGCGGTGGGCACGCCGCTGGGCAAGGGCAGTGCCGCCTATACGCCGGTTGCTCAGGGCCGCACCTATCTGGGTGAGGCCGTGATTCTCGGCAAGCCATATTACACGGTCTATCACCCGGTTTACGATCCGGCCGGCAAGATCATCGGCATCCTCTATGCTGGCGTGCTGAAGACCAATATCGAAGCTTTTGTCGACAAGATCGCCTGGCAGGTGCTGATCACCGGCGCGATCGCGGTGATCCTGGGCGTCGCCGTCACGCTTCTCGTCAACCGCCTGCTGCTGCGGCCCCTGCCGCGCATTGCCGGCTGGACCGAACAGCTGGCGCAGAATGACATGAGCGTCGAGATCGGTTATCGCGACCGCCGCGATGAAATCGGCATCCTGGCCCGTGCCGTGGAAGAGCTCAAACAGACCTCGATCGGCGCGGCCCGGGCCCAGAGCGGCCTGGAGAATGTCACGGCCAATGTGATGATCGCCGACGAAAACAACGTGATCATATATTGCAACAAGGCTGTGATCGCGACACTGAAAAATGCCCAGTCCGACATTCGCAAGGATCTGCCGCACTTCGATGCCGATGACCTGATCGGCAAGAATGTCGATGTCTTCCACAAAAATCCGGCGCATCAGCAGAAGCTGCTGGCCAGCCTGACCACCACCTACCGCGCGCGCATCACCGTAGGTGGCCGTATCTTCGACCTGATCGCCAATCCCGCCTTGAACAAGCGCGGTGAGCGCGTGGGCACCGTGGTGGAATGGGCCGACCGCACCGAGGAAGTGCGCCTGGGCAACGAAGTCGTCCAGCTGGTACAGAGCGCCACCGACAATGGCTTTGCCGATCGTATCGATCTCACCGGCAAGACCGGCTTCATCAAATCGCTCAGCGAAGCGATCAACACCATGTCGGACAAATGCCAGGCCATGACCGGCGAGATTGCATCGGCGATCAGCGCCATGGCACAGGGCGACCTGACGCAACGGTTGAACAAGGATTATCCGGGCATCTTCGGCCAGCTCAAGACCGGCGCAACAGCCATGGCCGAACGCCTGCGTGATTTCGCGACGCGCCTGACAGATACCGCGCGGACCGTGCGCGATGCCTCAGGCGAGATTTCAACCGGAAGCCAGGATCTGGCGAGCCGTACGGAATCGCAGGCCGCCTCCATCGAGGAAACCGCCGCCTCGATGCACGAGATCACCACCACCGTGAAGCAGAATGCGGATAACGCCCAGGCCGCCAACCAGCTGGCGGTTGTCGCCCGCGATACCGCCGAGAAGGGCGGCGGCGTGGTGGCTGACGCCGTCAAGGCCGTGACCCAGATCGAGGAAAGTGCGCGAAAGATTTCCGATATCGTCGGCCTCATTGACGAGATCGCCTTCCAGACCAACCTGCTGGCGCTGAATGCTTCGGTCGAAGCGGCCCGCGCCGGCGAGGCCGGCAAGGGCTTCGCCGTTGTCGCCCAGGAGGTGCGCGCTCTGGCGCAGCGTTCGGCCAATGCATCCAAGGACATCAAGGCGCTGATCGCCACTTCGAATGCGCAGGTCAAGACCGGCGCGGCCCTGGTCAACCAGACCGGCTCGTCGCTCACCGATATCGTCACCGCGATCAAGAAGGTGAGCGATATCGTCGCCGAGATCGCCGCCGCCAGCCGCGAGCAGGCCACCGGCCTGGATCAGGTCAACACTGCGGTCGGCAGCATGGACGAGATGACCCAGCGCAATGGCGCCCTGGTGGAAGAGACCTCGGCTTCGGCCCAGTCGCTGGCCAATCAGGGCCGCCAGCTGGCCGAACTGGTCAGCTTCTTCAAGCTCGGTAACAGCCCGGCAAGCGCGGCCGTGAGACCTGCGCCTGTTGCTGCGCCCGTCACGGCACCGGCGGCAAAGCCTGTCGCCCCAGCGGCTGTGAAACCGGTGGCCGCCGCCGCGAAAGCGCCACCTCCAGCGCCAAAACCTGCTGCCCCTGCGAAACCCGCACCGGCGGTCGCGCCGGCCAAGGACGATGATGACTGGCAGGAATTCTGAGTGACGCACACTGCAGCAGCCGCCACCTGCTGCGGTTTGGACCGCAAGACCTCGACAGACTCCAGGCCCGTCCTGACTGCGCAGTCCTTATGCAGGCCGGACCACATAAAGCGCCCATAAACCTCTCGGGAAATAATACCTGTGGGTGTGGCTTAACCATGTTTTGATGACTGCCGCGTCAGTGTTGCACGGCATTGGGGGTTGCACGCCTCATTGTGCAAGCGCACTCTGTGCTTCATTGGGGCTTGAGGGGGAGCGCAAGAATGCGTTTCGGAATTCGTCAGAAGTTGTTTCTCGCCGTTGGCGTGATTGCCGCCATGGCCGTTGTATCAAGTTTGGTTTCATTCGCGTTCTTCGGCCAGGTACGCGGTGCGCTTGGTCTGGTCACAGACCGCAGCCTGCCGGCCGTCAGTGCCGCGCTGACACTCTCTGCCCAGAGCGCCGATGTTGCGGCATCCGCACCGGCGCTCGCCTATGCCCATAATGACGCCGAGCGCAGCACCGCTGCCGCCGTGCTGCAGGGCAAGCTGACCCAGATCACCCGTACCCTGGCGCAAGTGAAGGCCGGCGACGCGCCGGAGGCCTTGCGCAAGGAAGCGGAAGAATCGTTCAGCCGGCTGTCGGATGCGATGGCCCGTATCGACAGCGCGGTGAAAGAGCGGCTTGCGCTGAACGCCAAGCGCCAGGCGCTGACCAAGACGATGACCGATAACCATGCCAACTTCCTCTTCCTCGCCCAGCCGGCGGTGGACCAGGCGGTGATGGACATGACGATGGAGTTCGAGCTGGTTTCGCGCGCCGCCGGCGCCGGGGCGGCTGAGATGATCCAGAGCATCCTCGACAAGCAGGTGGCTGGCGCCCGCGCCATTCAGGATCTGGTCGCCAAGGTTAACCTGAGCGTCGGCATGCTGGCGGTGGCCGCACAGGCCGAAAGCCCGGAGGCTGTCGAGCTGATCCAGGTCGACAACATCAACACCAAGGCCGAGATGCTGCGCGGCCTCGATACCGTGATTTCGGTTTATCCGAACAAGGAAATCGAGGAGATGGTGAACAGCATCGCCAAGACCAGCGAGGGCGAAGGGGGCCTGTTCCAGACCCGCCTGAAGGAACTGGCGGCGGCACGGCAGGCGCTGTCGGCCCTCAGTGAAGGCCGCTCGGCCACGCTCGCATTGTCGGATGCGGTCGACCAGCTGGTTGCCTCGGCCCGCGCCGATGCCGCCAGTTCATCCAAGGCATCGATCGGTGCGATCAACATCGCGCAGCTGGTGATGGCCATCATCGCCGCGATCTGCCTGGTATCTGCTGTCGGTATCGGCTGGCTGTATGTCGGTCGCCGCGTGATCGATCCGATTGTTGCCGCCACCGGCACCATGGACCGGCTGGCCAAGCGCGACTGGGAAGCCCAGGTGGTCGGCACCGAGCGCAGCGACGAGATCGGCGACATGGCACGCGCCGTACAGGTCTTCAAGGACCAGGGCCAGGAGGCGCAGCAGCTGCAGACGCAGATCGAAGCCGACCGTGTGCAGTTCGAGGCCGATCGCAAGGCGCAGGAAAGCCTGCTGAAGAGCGCCGTGGGCGAGATCGTTGCCGCCGCCAATGCCGGTCGCCTGAGCGAGCGCATCGATACCAGCCGCATCGAAGGCGTGATGCAGGAGCTGGGCGAAGGCGTCAACACGCTGCTCGGCACGGTCGAGCGGGCGCTGGGCGACCTGGGCACCATGCTGCACAAACTGGCCGATGGCGATCTGACCCATCGCATCCACAGCCAGTATCAGGGCCTGTTTGCCGACCTGGCCGGCGATGCCAACCAGGTGAGCGACCGCCTGTCGGATACCATGAAAAAACTCGCCGACGCCGCCGCCATGGTGCGCGATGCCTCGGCGGAGATCTCGACCGGCAGCCAGGATCTGGCGCAGCGGACGGAGGCGCAGGCGGCTGCACTGGAAGAAACCGCGGCCTCGATGCATGAGGTGACGGCGACGGTGAAACAGAATGCCGACAATGCCCAGGCCGCCAACCAGCTGGCTGCCGTGGCCCGGGATACGGCGGAAAAGGGCGGCAGCGTCGTTGCCAATGCCGTCACCGCGGTCAGCCAGATCGAGAGCAGCGCGCGGAAGATTTCCGACATCGTCTCGCTGATCGACGAGATCGCCTTCCAGACCAACCTGCTGGCGCTGAATGCCAGTGTCGAGGCGGCGCGCGCCGGCGAGGCCGGCAAGGGCTTTGCCGTGGTGGCGCAGGAAGTACGCGCGCTGGCGCAGCGCTCGGCCAATGCGAGCAAGGACATCAAAGGCCTGATCTCGGAATCGAACAGTCAGGTGAAAACCGGTGCCGCGCTGGTCAATCAGACCGGCAGCGCGCTGACCGAGATCGTCACCGCCGTGAAGAAGGTGAGCGATATCGTGGCCGAGATCGCCGCCGCCTCCGCCGAGCAGTCGCGCGGTCTGGAGGAGGTCAACGGCGCCGTGGTGAATATGGACGAGATGACCCAGCGCAATGGCGCCCTGGTCGAGCAGACCAATGCCTCCGCCCAGGCCATGGCAAACCAGGCGCGCCAGCTGGCCGAACTGGTCGGTCATTTCCGTGTCGATGACGCCGCGCCTGCCAATGACGGCGATGAAATGAAGGATGCGGCCGACTGACGGCTGCATCCCCGACAATCAGAGAAAAGCCCGGCTGATGCCGGGCTTTTTTTATCTGTCGCGTTTCTTCTGCGCCGCCGCATCCATCGCGTCGGCGAGTGCGAGATTGTCATCACCACCGATCCGCCGCAGATTGGCGATCACACCATCGATATCGGCCAACGGGCGATTCTGGCTCAGCTTGTATTTACCCTCCAGCCGGCTCAGTGGAATCTCGATAGCGACAATGCCGCGCGCCAGGCCGGAAAAGAAACTCTCCGGCTCGTCATCCAGCGCCCAGCCATCGGGGCCTTCATAAATCCGCGACAGGCGATCGACGATGCCGCGCAGCACGGCCGGATCGCGGCTGATGTGCGCCTGGCCATAACCATGCACCACCATGTAATTCCAGGTCGGCACCGCCGGCTTCTTGGCATACCAGTTCGGCGATACATACCCATGCGGGCCCTGGAAGATGCAGAGCACCGCCTGCCCGTCCAGTGCCGCGAGCTGGTTGTTTGCCGCCGCCAGATGACAAAGCAGAGTGCCGTGCTCGCCGCCCCGAGCGCTGTCCGGCCGCTCCACCAGGAACGGGACATGGCTGGCGATCATGTCCGCGCCGCTGCCGGAGACGAGCAGGCCGAAGGCATGGGCTTCGATCATGTCGAACAGGGCATCACGGTCCGGCTGGGCAAAATGGGCGGGGATATACATGGCTGGGTCCGGGCGAGCAGGGAAAGGGGCTTGCGACGGCGCTCATCTGAGGGGGCGGGCCGCCGTGCCGCAACAGCGGAATTGCACCGATATTGTCCCTCCCTCCACGTTCGGAATGAGCCATTGGCGCAACTATTTGCGGCCTGGGGCTCAAAGACCTGCAAGAGTACCTCTGTTCATTCTACCAAAAGTTATGTATGGGCATGCCGCTACGGCAATTACCTTTCTTGCCCACACGGCAGGATTTAACATCAGGCGGCGATGCACTGTATGAGAACGGTTACAACCTTGCCGGGACTTTTGATTCTGTTCGGCGAAGCGACATGCTAGAAGTATTCAAAAATACCAGCGCGTGATGCAGCCAAGGACCGAAGCCGATCTGCCTGATGATCTCAAGACCCTGCTGGCGCTGTGGCGCATGCGGGCGGGTACATTGCGTTTTCCACCGCGCGAGGCCTTCGATGGCCGCACCCTGCTGCCCTGGGCCGGCCGGCTGCATCTGATTGAAATGCTGGAAGACGGCGACTTCTTTTTCCATCGCTTCTCGCCGATCAGCGCCGCACGCCTCGGGCTGGACATGACCGGTCAGCGCCTGTCCGCCACCGTGCTGGACGACCGCGCCACGGTGACCACCAGCGGCTATCGCCGCTGCCTGACCCTGGCGCGGCCGATGTGTGACCAGATTCCGGCGAAGTTCAACGACGGTCGCCATCACACGCCCTACGACCGGCTGCTGCTGCCGCTGGGTCACGATGTGCGGCCGAATTTCCTGCTGGTCGGCCTGTGGTTTCACCCGGCCGAGATTCCAGCCGACAATCACAGCGCCCGGATATAGGCGAGGAACCCGCGCACCTGGTCGCCGAGCTGCGTGGCCTGGCCGTTCAGCCCGTCCGATGCCGTGCCCACCTGGGCTGCCGCGTCACCGGCAATGCCGGCAGCGTTGCTGATATCGCGCATGCTGGCCGAAACGCTTTCAATGCCGGCGGCGGCATCCTGGATATTGTTGCTGATCTCAATCGTGGCGGTCGCCTGTTCCTGCACGCTGTCGGCAATCACGCCGATGCGGCTGTCCAGGGTCGAGGCCTGGTCGCGGATCACGTCGATAGCGGCAATCGTGTGGTCGGAGGCGCGCTGGATGGCGCTGATCTGGTCGGCGATGCTTTTTGCCGCTTCCGCGGTCTTCTGCGCCAGGTTACGCACTTCGGTCGCCACCACGGCAAAGCCCTTGCCGGCCTCGCCGGCCCGCGCCGCTTCCACAGACGCATTCAGCGCCAGCAGGTTGGTCTGGAACGCGACCGCCTTGATGAACTCCACCACCTCGTCGATCTTGCGGTTGGCGGCCGCCAGCTGCTGCACGGCTTCGCCGGCGCGCGCCACTTCCTGGGTCACCGCCGAACTGGCGCTGCGTGACTCGCGCACCTGGCGATCGATCTCGCCAACCGATGCGGTCAGCTCCTCGGCGGCAGCGGCCACCGCCTGCGCATTGGTGGCGGCCTGTTCGGCCGACTGCGAAACGGCGGCAGACTGTTCATGCACGGCACGGATTTCACCGGCCATGGTGGCAGCGTTTTCCTGCAATGCTGCGGCAGCGGTTTCCACCCCGCCCACCACCGACATCACTTCGCTTTCAAACTGGTCGGCCAGCTGACCGCGCTCGGCGCGGGCCTTCTGCTCCATAGAAACCCGTTGCTCGGCCACCTGCCGCTCCAGCGTTGCCGCCGCTTCGGTTTTCTCCTGCATGGCGCCGCGCGCCGTATTGATCACCTGTGCGCCGCGACGGAAGTCGCCCTGCATGCCGCGCAGCAGGAAGGCGCGAAAATACTTGCCTTCGGCTGCATGGGTCAGCGAGGCGCCGGCCTCACGGATGAAAGCGTCGGTGCGATCGAGCAGGCGATTGAAGCTGTGCAGCACCGGCGCCAGCTCGCCATGAACTTCCGTATCGGTGATCCGCACCGACAGATCGCCGGCGGCGGCACGATCGCAAAGCGTGGCAATGGCTTCAAGTGCAGCGCGCTGGCGGCTGCCGGCAAAGAAACTCATGACAAATCTCCGTGGGCTCAGGCCGCGAGGGCGAAGGCGAATTCTTCGTAAGACAGGCCACGTTCGGCAAGCAGGCGTTGCAGCAGGGCGTAGCCCGCGGCCTGGCCCTGCTTGCGGTCGGCATGCCGGGCCTCTTCCGCCAGCAGCTGCTGGTACAGCGGCGCAACGCGCTCGATCGCGACACGTTCGGGCTTGCGGCGATTGGAGTGATAGCCTTCGATGCGGCCCTCGGCATTGAAGCTCGGTGTCACATGGGCGAGTACCCAATAGAAGTCGCCGTTCTTCGCCATGTTCTTCACATAGGCAAAGACCTCGCGCCCCTGGCTGATTTCATCCCACAACAGCTGGAACACACAGCGCGGCATGTCGGGATGGCGCAGAATGCTGTGCGGCTGGCCAACCAGTTCATGCTCGGCATACATGCCGACCCGGCAGAATACATCATTGGCATACAGGATGCGGCCCTTGAGATCCGTCTTGGAGACGATGATCTCGTCTTCGCCAAATGTGCGTTCGGTCTTGGTGGGTGTTGGGCGGGCCATGCGGCGGCTCCAAGAGTTGAGCGGACTGGCAAATCGTGGCGTGGACTTTAGGGTGCGCCGTCGCGGCAGGAATTGATCTACCGCAAGCGGTAGAGCGACTGCATCCGATCAGCCTTGTCATGGTTTCGCATGGCGAACGCCACTGCGGGAAACAGACATGTCGAACAATGGAGGAAAAAGCGGACGGGCGGATGGTGCCGGCGGAGGGACTCGAACCCCCGACCTCGACTTTACGAAAGTCTTGCTCTACCAGCTGAGCTACGCCGGCACGGCGCCCGTCATGCAGGTCTGATTGCCGGGTTGACCCGGATGGACCGCGCGCGGAAAATACGGCCCGGCCGAGGCCTTGGCAAGCCGCAAGATCGGCCAAAATAACTGCCACCGGTCAGGGACTTGCGGTGGATTCGTGGGTTAGACGCAATCTGGGGGTATCAGCGCATCATGGCCGCCGCTTACACGCTTTATGGCAGTTTCCTGTCCGCCCCGACCTACAAGGTCGGCCTGATGCTGGCGCTGTGCGGCCTGAAATACGACTACCGCCATGTCGATCTGGCCAAGGGCCAGCACAAGTCGGCGGATTTCCTGCACATCAACCGCTATGGCCAGGTACCGGCCATGGTCCATGACGGCTTCACCCTGTGCCAGGCCAACACGATCCTGGAATATATCGCCGAGCAGACCGGGAAATTCGCCCCGGCCAACGGCGAGGAACGCCAGCGCATCCGCGAATGGCTGGTCTGGGAGACCGACCGGCTGGAGCCGGGCATCAACCGCTCGCGCTTTTTCGAGCGCTTCGCCAAGCCCGACCAGGCCGTGGTGGACTATCACCGCAAATGGGCCGAGATGGGCCTGGGGGTGCTGGACGCGCTGATGGAAGCCAAGCGCTTCCTGGTCGGCGAGCGTCCGACCATTGCCGATATCAGCGTCTATGGCGTGGTCGCCCATATGGCCGAGGCCAAGTTCGATATCGGTGCCTGGCCGCAGGTGAAGGCCTGGTCGGAGCGCGTGGCCGCCCTGCCCGGCTTCAAGCTACCCTACGACCTGCTGCCGAAGGCGGACCAGGACGCGGCCTGAAGCTGCGGCATCAGCGCAGCAGCAGCGGTCGCGGCGGCACCGCCAGCGGCACCGCCTCGCCCAGCCGGGTCGGGTCCAGCGTATCGAAGCTGCCGCAGGATGCGCAAAGCAGTGTCCAGTCGGCCGCGCCGCTGCCGCAATGGCCGCATTGCCACAGGGCATGGCTGGCCGCCTGGATGCGCCAGTGATCGGCGGCAGCAACATCGCCATCGCCCTCTTCAGCCAGCCGCGCCAGCAGCCGCGCCGCCCAGGCGCCGCCAGACGGCCCGGCCTTGGCAAGCGCCGCCCGCGCCGCTGCATAGTCGCGCAGCTGCAAGGCCGCAGCAGCGAATAGCAGCTGGCTCGCCACTTCCGGCCGGCGCTCGGCCACGAAATCATCCAGGCGGCTGCGCAGCTTTTCGGCCGGCACATCCTGCTGCAGCATCAGCCAGGCTTCCGCCAGCGCTTCCGACGGTGCGCGCGCAAAGGCGCGACGCAGATGGAAGCTGGCTGCTTCACGGGCCGCATGATGGTCAGCCGCACGTGCCAGCAGCACCGGCGGCACCGGATGCTCGGGCAGCACTTTCGCGGCACGTTCGGCCCATTGCTTGGCCATGCGGTGATCACCGCGTGCCAGCGCCGCCTGCGCCTCGGCCAGATCGAGCCGTGCGGACAAAGCCGAGGCGGCCTCGCGGGTGACGGCCTTTTTCTTGCGCGCCAGTTCAAGCCGGGCGCGGGCTGCATCCCAGTCGCCGGCCTCGACCAGCAACTGCAATTCGGCTTCAGCGGCGAATGGCGAGGAGGGCCGCAGGCGCGAGGCGCGCTGCGCCTGGACCAGGGCTTCAGCGCGATCGTTCTTGCGTCGCGCGTCAGCCAACAGCCCGCGCGTGCCGAGAAAGGCCGTGCCGGGATCGCGGCTCAGCGCCTGATAGGCCGCGCTCGCCATCGCTGCATCGCCTTTCAGCTGTGCCGCATGCGCCACCAGCAGGCGCGCCAGCGCCGGGTCATCCAGCTGGCGCTGCGCCTTGTCGGCCAACGCCAGGGCGCGATCGGCTTCGCCAGCGGCGACTGCCACCATGCCGGCGGCGAAATTCACATAGCCCTTTTGCTGGCGTTTCAGCCGGCGCCGCTGCGGCAGCGCTGCGGCCCAGGCCAGCGCCCAGGTGATAATGAAGGCCGCCAGCAGCAGCAGCAGCACGCCCAGCGCGAGCAGCGGCGCCGGTGCCTCGATGGCATAGCCGAACCAGGCGAGTTTGACGCGGCCGGGCTGATCGGCCAGCCAGGCGGCAAAGCCGGCCAGCGCCATCAGGACAATCAGGACACTCGCGCCGCGCAGCAATCGCAGCATATCAATGCACCGCGAGATGACCGCGGAGAGCCGCACCATACTCATCCAGCGCGGCATCGAGCTTCAGCCGTGCCTGAGCCTGATCGCGCCAGTCAGACAGCGCAGCGCCCATTGGCTGGCCATCCAGCGCCGCGACGGCGGCCTTCAGATCGGCCTGCAGCAATGCCGCCGCGGCAAGGTCGAGGCGGCCCTCCAGCGTCGCCACATCGGGCGTGCCGGTGCGGCGGATACTGACCAGACCGCTCAGCTTTTCGACGGCCCGCTGCCACCAGGCCTTGTCGGTTGCCGCTGCATCAGCCTGCGCCGGAGCGGCACGCTGCTGTTCGGCCAGCACCGGGAAACGCGCGGCAAGTGCCAGAGCCGCCGGCGCCGGCTGTTCGGCAAACGGCTGTACCGCCGCAAAGGCGGTTTTCAGGTTGCCGCCCTGGGCTTCAGCATATTGTCCGAGCGCGGTGGCCTCGCGGGCAAAGCTGTCGCCGCGACGGGCGCGTTCGCGCAATTCATTCCAGGCCATCAGCTGCACCAGTGGTTCACGCAAGGCATTCACCCGCGCCTCGCTCAGCGCGGTGAGCCGCCCCTGCATCTCGGCGATCTGCGTCTGCAGGGCCGTGCGCTGTGCCGTGGCGGTATCCAGCGCGGCGCGTAGCGCCGTCACCTGCTGATCAAGATCGGCCAGTTTCTGCGGATCGATGGTATTGGCGGCCGGCAGCTGCTGCAGCCGTTCCAGGCTGGCGGTCAGGCTGGCAAAGCGGCTCTCCATGTCATCCAGCCGCGTATCGCGCGGCGACATCGGCACCGCCGAAGGGGCCGCAGCAGCAGGGGCAGCAGACGGAGCAGGGGTCGGTGTTGTTGCGGGTGTGGCCGGACGCGGTGCCTGGGTGACACGCGGGCTGCCGCCAAGCAGCGCATCGAGCTTGCCGGTGGTGGCGAATTCATAGCCGACGGCGACGGCAACACTGAGCACAACAGCACCGAACAGATAGAGCAGGATGCGCCAGACGCGACCGCTGCCGGGTTTGGCCAGCGGTTCGGCTTCGGCATCGATGATCTTTTCCTGCGGCTTGTCGCTCATTGTCACTCCCAATACTCGGTAAAGCCGTCACTCGATCAAGGCCAGCAGAGCGGCCTCGCTGGGATTTTCAGCCACTGTCACGGCACGCCAGGGCAGACTCCTGGCTTCACGCGCGACATTGGCGCTCAGGCAATAAGCCGTGGCCGAAGTCGCCCCCGCAATGATGCCGGCGGCCTGCACCAGCGTAACAAATGTCGCCGCCGTGCGGGGAGAGAAAAACAACGCGCCGTCATAGCCGCCGGCCCCGAACCGCGCCGCCACCGCATCTGGCAATGCAATCGCCGTTTCGGCATCATACAGCACGCAGCGCCGCACGTCATAGCCATCGGCCTGCAGCATGGCCTGCAGATCGCCGGCACGCGCCGAGCCCGCTGCATGCAGTAACGCACCAGCGCCCTGTTGGTGCCGTGCACGCACCAGCTGCGCCAGCAAATCGACATCGCCGCCGGCCGCCTCGACCCGGGTGAAGCCGGCCGCCTTTGCTGCCAGCGCACTGGCCGGGCCGACCGCATAAACGGTGAAATCCCGGCGCGGCGTGGCATCGCAGAAGGCACGCACGCCATTGGCCGAGGTGAACAGCACCGCCGTCACACCATCCAGCGGCAGATCGACGGCATGCTTCTGCCGGATCGCCAGCATCGGCGCGGCATCGACGCGATGGCCGCGCGCTTCCAGCGTCTGCCGCAATGCCTGCGACTCAGCCTCGGGACGTGTCAGCAGCAGATGCATCAGTCTTTGAAAAAGTCCGGACCGATGCGGCGTTTCAGCTCGGCGCCGGCATCCGCACCCATCGTTACGCCGTCGCGCACCGGGCCGCGGCGTTCGATCTCGATCAGTTCGCTGCCATCGGGCCGCGCGATGGCGCCGCGCAGGCGCATGCCGATGCCATCCAGTTCGGCCAATGCCGCAATCGGCGTGCGGCAGGAGCCGTCCAGCACGGCCAGCATGGCACGCTCGGTTTCCACCCGCATGCGGGTCGGCGCGTCATCCAGGGCCTTCAGATAGTCCAGCACGCGTGTGTCATGCTCGCGGCTTTCGATACCGATGGCGCCCTGGGCCACGGCAGGCAGCATCTCGTCGATCTGCAGCACCCGCATGCCCGGTGGCGCGATCTTCAGACGGTTGAGCCCGGCCAGCGCCAGGAAGGTGGCAGCGACCACGCCGTCTTCCAGCTTGCGCAGGCGGGTCTGCACATTGCCGCGGAAATTGACGACCGTGAGGTCGGGCCGGCGCGCCAGCAGGAAGGCCTTGCGGCGCAGCGACGCGGTGCCCACGGTGGCGCCGTGGGGAATCTCGGCCAGGCTCATCGGCTGCGTCGCCAGCAGCACGTCGCGCACATCCTCGCGCGGCAGATAGGCGGCCATGATCAGCCCATCAGGCAATTTCGTGGGCATGTCCTTCATCGAATGCACGGCCAGGTCGATCTCGCCCGACAGCAGCGCGTCCTCGATTTCCTTGGTGAACAGCCCCTTGCCGCCGGCCTCGGCCAGGGCGCGGTCCTGGATCTGGTCGCCGGTGGTCTTGATGACGCGGATGGCGATCTGGTCCTCGCGTAAGCCCTGATGGGCGCGCAGCAGGCGGTCGCGGGTTTCCTGCGCCTGGGCCAGCGCCAGCGGCGAACCGCGCGTTCCGATGGTGAGGGCGGGTTTTTCAACCATGGGCATTCCGGGCATCACGGGCCATCGTTTACGGGCTGCCCGTTTACTTGCTGCTGAGACGTCATAATGTTAAGGCCTACTCGTTCTGCTCTTCGTAACGAAACGGATCGGACCACCGGCGATGCGCGTGCTCGGCATCGAAACCAGCTGCGACGAAACCGCCTGCGCCGTGGTCACGGATGCGGCCGACCCGGCGCGCCGTATCGTCAGTCATAGCCTGTTCTCGCAATTGAGGGAACACGCGCCCTATGGCGGCGTGGTGCCGGAAATCGCCTCCCGCGCCCATATCGAACACCTGGATGGCCTGGTGGCCGAAAGCCTGCGGGCGGCCGGCATGAAACTGAGCGATCTCGATGCCATCGCCGCCACCGCCGGGCCGGGCCTGATCGGCGGCGTCATGGTCGGCCTGACGACCGCCAAGACGCTGGCCTACGCAACAAACAAGCCTCTCATTGCCGTCAACCACCTGGAAGGCCATGCGCTCTCGGTGCGGCTCAGCGACGATGTGCCGTTTCCCTATCTGCTGCTGCTGGTCTCGGGCGGCCATTGCCAGTTCCTGGTGGTGGAAGCGGTCGGCCGCTATCGCCGGCTCGGCACCACGATTGACGACGCCGCCGGCGAGGCGTTTGACAAGACTGCCAAGCTGCTGGGCCTGGGCTATCCCGGCGGCCCGGCGATCGAGCGGCTGGCGCAGCAGGGCAATGCCGCGCGATTCAACCTGCCGCTGCCGCTGAAAGGCAAGCCGGGCTGCGATTTCAGTTTCTCCGGCCTCAAGACCGCCGTGCGGCTGGCGCTGGAAAGCTGCGGGCCGACGCCCTCCGATCAGGACAAGGCCGATCTGGCTGCCAGCTTCCAGCGCACGGTGATGGCGGTGATCCTCGATCGCGCGAAGAATGCCATCGCGCTGTTCGGCGAGAGTCACAGCGTCAGCGGCAAACATTTCGTCGTCGCCGGCGGTGTCGCCGCCAACGCCGCCCTGCGCGCCGGCCTGGTCGATCTCAGCGCGCAGCATGGCATGACCTTCACGGCGCCGCCGATGGCGCTGTGCACCGACAATGGCGCGATGATCGCCTGGGCTGGCCTCGAACGCTTCCGGCTTGGTATGATCGACGATCTTGAAGCACCGGCGCGCGCACGCTGGCCACTCGATGCCATGGCCACGGCGAAGCCGTTTGCGGGAGTCAAGGCATGACCAAGGCAGAGTTGAACCGCATCGGCGTCATCGGCGGCGGCGCCTGGGGCACGGCGCTGGCCGCACTCTCCGCTGAACAGGGCGACACCATCCTGTGGGCGCGCAATCCGGAAGTGGTGGACAGCATCAGCCACCATCACCTCAATCCGCTGTATCTGCCCGGCGTGCCGCTGCCGCCGCAGCTGAAGGCGACCGGCGATCTCGGCCAGCTGAAGGACTGCGATGCCCTGGTGCTGGCGGTGCCGGCGCAGACCCTGCGGCAATTCGCCGGGATGATCCGCCACAGCCTGCCGCTCGCCGCACCACTGGTGATCGCCGCCAAGGGTATCGAAATCAGCACCGGGCTTTTGCCCAGCGACGTGCTGGCCGAACTGCTGCCCGGCCGCCCGCTTGCGATTCTGACCGGGCCGAATTTTGCCAGCGAGGTCGCGCGTGGCCTGCCGGCGGCCAGCACGCTGGCCTGCAGCGACACCGCTATCGGTGCGGCGCTGGTGCAGCGCCTCGGCCGCCCGACCTTCCGGCCCTATCTCAGCGACGACGTGATCGGCGCGCAGATCGGCGGTGCGGTGAAGAATGTGCTGGCGATCGCCTGCGGCATCGTCATCGGCAAACAGCTCGGCGACAATGCGCGCGCCGCCCTGATCACCCGCGGCCTGGCGGAAATGACCCGCCTCGGCCTGGCGCTGGGCGCCAAGCGCGAGACGCTGATGGGTCTATCGGGCCTTGGCGATCTGGTGCTGACCTGCTCGGGTACACAGTCGCGCAATCTTTCATTGGGCATCGCACTCGGCGAAGGCAAAACGCTGGCCGAGATCATGGGCGCGCGGCGCAGCGTGGCCGAAGGCGTGCATACCGCGCGCGCCATCGAGGCGCTGGCGCTGAAGCATGGCGTGGACATGCCGATCTGCGCCGCCATCGACGCCGTGCTGCACCGGCAGGCAAGTATCGATCACATGCTGGCAGCACTGCTCGCCAGACCCTTCAAGACGGAAGCATGACATGAACTACTGGCTGATGAAATCCGAACCCTCCGCCTGGTCCTGGGACAGCCAGGTCAAGAAAAGGGTCGAGAGCTGGAACGGCGTGCGCAACTACCAGGCCGCCAACAACATGAAGGCAATGCAGCTGGGCGACCGCGCCTTCTTCTATCACTCCGTCGATGAGAAGCAGATCGTCGGCATCGTGGAAGTCTGCAAGCTGTATCACCCCGATCCGACCGACGAGACCGGCAGGTTCGGCATGGTGAGCGTGAAGGCCTTGATGCCCTTAAAGACTCCGGTCTCGCTCGCCCAGATCAAGGCCGAGCCGAAGCTGAAGGATCTGGCGCTGCTGCGGCAGTCGCGGCTGTCGGTCTCGCCAGTCGATGCGGCAAGCTGGAAGCTGATTTGTAAAATGGGCGGCATAAGTGCGTAAGGATCGGATCTGAATTTATTGTGTCATGGCCGGGCTTGACCCGGCCATCCACGCGGCTGGATTGCCTGTGATGGTTGGCGGGAT
>NZ_CALRUC010000080.1:0-20857 GCF_943371255.1 Ferrovibrio terrae
CCGGCCAGCAGCAGGCCGATCAGGATGGCCGGGGTTTCCATCACCGCCGTCATGGCGACGAGATAGCCTTCATAGGGGATGTCGCGGCTGCGCAGGAATTCCGCCGCCGTCACGAAGGTGACGATGCTGATCGAGCCGTAATGGGCGGCGATGGCGGCGGCATTGACGCGCGGCTGGCGCCAGAGGCCGCGCAGCAGCGCAAAGGCGATCACCGGCAGGGCCAGGCTGAGGGCGAGGGCGGCGGCCATGGCACCGACCAGGGCCCAGCCGCTGGCGCTGTGCATCGCCACGCCGCCCTTGAAGCCGATGGCGAACATCAGATAGATCGCCAGCGCCTTGGCGGCGCCTTCGGGGATTTCCAGATCGGAGCGCAGGAAAGCCGCCACCGCGCCCAGCACGAAGGCGAGGATCATCGGCGACAGCAGGTTGCCGGCGGCGAGGCTGAGAAGGTCGGTCATGGCGGCGGGACAATGGCAAAAGCCCCGCCGGGGCGAAAGGGGTAAAACGCTACCGCGCGGCGGCGGCGGCGGGCTGGGCGGTCCAACCCATAAGCCGGGCTATCCCATAAGCCGGGCAACCCCATAAGCCGTCACCCTCGGGCTTGTCCCGAGGGTCCATCCCAGGCATCCACATCTCGGGAGCCCGCAGATGGACCCTCGGAATAAATCCGAGGGTGACGGTCTTTGTTGCTGTTGCGTCTATCCTTTTACGGCAGCAGCAGCGTCGAGCCGGTGGTCTTGCGCGCTTCCAGGTCGGTATGGGCCTGGGCGGCATCCTTCAGCGCATAGGTCTGCGGGATTTCCACCTTCACCTTGCCGCTTTTCACCACCTCGAACAGCGCCTTGGCCGAGGCCACCAGGTCGGCACGCTTGGCCGTGTAGGTGTTCAGCGTCGGGCGGGTGACATAGAGCGAGCCTTTGCCGGCCAGCGACGTGATATCGACCGGCGGCACCGGGCCCGAGGCATTGCCGAAGCTGACCATCAGGCCGAACGGCGAGAGGCAGTCGAGCGAGCCGGCCCAGGTATCCTTGCCGACGCCGTCATACACCACCGGCACGCCGGCGCCCTTGGTGAGTTCCTTCACCTTCTCGACGAAGTTCTCGGTGCGATAGTTGATGATGTGGTCATAGCCATGCGCCCTGGCCAGCTTGGCCTTGTCCTCGGTGCTCACCGTGCCGATCACGGTGGCGCCGAGCGCCTTGGCCCACTGGCCGAACAGCAGGCCGACGCCACCGGCGGCGGCATGGAACAGCACGGTATCGCCGGCCTTGATCTTGAACGTGCGCTGCACGAGATATTCCGTCGTCATACCTTTCAGCATGATGGCGGCAGCCAGCTTGTCATCGATTCCGTCAGGCAGCACCACGCAACGGTCGGCCTGCATCAGGCGTTCTTCCGAATACGAGCCGAGCGGGGCGGAGGCATAGGCCACGCGATCACCCACCGTGATATCGCTGACGCCCTCGCCGACCGCTGTCACCACGCCCGAGCCTTCGGTGCCCAGCGTGAGCGGCAGCGGCAGCTTGTACAGGCCGGTGCGGTGATAGGTGTCGAGATAGTTGAGGCCGGCGGCCGAGGTCTTGATGCGAATCTGGCCCGGGCCGGGAGATCCCACCTCGACCTCTTCCCATTTCATCACTTCGGGACCGCCAACGGCGTGAATGCGGATTGCGTGAACCATGATGCTGGATGCCTCGATCAGGACAGGTGTTGTTTGAAGAATGCGGCGCTGCGGCCATTGGCCAGGTCGGCCGCCGCCTTGTCGTAATGCTCGCCGCCAACGCGGGCGAAGGCATGGTCGTTGCCCTGGTATTCATGCAGGGTGATGGCGGGGTTGGCGGCCACGGCAGCCTTCACCTTGGCCTGGGCATCCTTGGGCACGAACTTGTCCTCGGTGGCGCAATGCATCAGCAGCGGCTTCTTGATGTTGCCGACTTCGCTTAAGTGGTCGGCCAGCATGACGCCGTAATAGGACACGGCAGCATCGACATCGCTGCGTGCCGCCATCAGGAAGGCGAGCCGGCCACCCAGACAATATCCAACGGTGCCGACCCTGCCGCCGGTGAGCTTGCGCAGACTGCTGAGCGAGGACTTGAGGTCTTCCACGCCATTGTCGAGGTTGAAGCCGCCGAACAGCGCAAAGGCCTTGTCCCAGTGTTCCTTGGTCTTGTCGGTGATGTCGATGCCGGGTTCCTGGCGCCAGAAGAGATCCGGGCAGAGCGCGACATAGCCCTGTTTCGCCAGGTCGTCGCAGATATCGCGCATCACCTGGTTGACGCCGAAGATTTCCTGGATGACCAGGATGCCGGGGCCTTTTCCGCCAGCAGGTTCCGCCAGGTAACCGCTGAATGTGCCGCCATCATGGGCGTTGATCGTGATGGTCTTCGCCATTGCGCGTTCCTCCTGTGTGATATCTCTGGATTTGTATGGCGCGGACTCTAGCGACTCCGCGGGCCGGCGATCAACCGCCGAGCGGCGGGATTCCCGCGGCCAGCACCATGTTCACGGTCTGGTTATCATCGGACAGCGGCAGCACCAGGCCTTCAAAGCGGTAGCGCTGTTTTGCCGTCAGCATGTCGCGGAACATGCGCAGCGGTTTGCGATGTACGACCGACCAGTCGATATAGCCGACCGCCGCGACACGGAATTCCGGATCGTCGAAATCCTCTGGGGTGCGGAAATCAGGTCCGAGATCGAACATCTGCTCGGTGCGACCACCGAGCACGCGCATGACGAAGCGGCCGGCACCCTGGCTGACATCGATCAGGTTGACCCAGCCGATGGCGGTGCGAAAGTCGATCGGATCGATATCGCTGCGCGCGGGTGCGATACGCTGTCCGCGCCGGCCCTCCCATGCGCCATAGAGCTGGCGCAGGATCGGGTGGTCGACACGATCCCTGGGATCGCCCATCTCCTCGATCGGCGTATAGGGCAGGTTACCCAGATACTGCGTGGCTGCCTGCACCGGCCCGTCTCCCATCCTGTTGGCTCAGGATGTAGGGCGCGAATGCCGCAGGCAAGAGAATACTGGGAATGAAGACCAGACCAGGCCGACCTGCCCGGAGGGCGCCGTCACGCGGCCGGGTGGCCGCACATCCGGCATACCCCCGTCACTGCTGTGCGCCGATCCTGGCGGCTGTCACCAGCCGGGCGTATTTCGCTGTCTCGCTGCGAATGAAGGCGGTGAAGTCTGCCGGTGTCGCCGTGGTTTCGATCGGGCTGCCGATCTTTTCGTGCAGGGCGATGATCTCCGGCATGCGCGCCACGGCAAGCGCGGCCTCGTTCAGCCGCGCCACGATCGGAGCCGGCAGGTTGGCCGGGCCCCACAGGCCGTTCCAGGATTCCAGCACCAGGTCGTCGCTGCCGTAGAGTTCCTTGAGCGTGGGCACATCGGGAAGTTGCGGCAGCCGGCGCGGCGCCGTGGTGGCCAGCGCCCGCACCTTGCCGGCATTGACTTGGGGCACGGCGGTGGAGGCGATGGGAAAGGCGAATTCCACGGTCTTGCTCAGGATGGCCGGCACGATTTCGACCGAGCCGCGAAACGGCACATGCACCACGTCGATGCCGGTGAAATTGGCGAAGCCGGCGCCGGCCAGATGCGCGGCGCTGCCAATGCCGCCGGAACCGTAGTTGAACTTGCCCGGCGCTTTTTTTGCTGCCGTCACCAGATCGGCGGTGCTGCGGAACGGCCCGTCTGCTTCAGCCACCATCAGCGTTGCCGCGGTGCTCAGTCTGGTGATGTGGGAAAAGCTGGTCATCGGCTCGAACTCGGCCTTTGGCTCCAGCAATTTCTGCGTCACATGCGACGAGGAGCCGAGCAGGATGGTGTAGCCGTCGGGCGCCGACTGGGCGGCGATCTGCCCGGCCAGAATCCCGCCGGCGCCTACCCGGTTGTCGATGATGACGCGCTGGCCCAGCACATCGCCCATCTTCTCGGCAAAGACCCGGGTCAGCACATCCGGCCCGCCGCCCGCCGCGTAAGGCAGGATCAGCTTGATCGGCTTGGCCGGATAGCTCTGGGCGCGCGAAAGCGCGGGCGCGGCAATGATGGCGACGCCGGTTGCGGCAAACTGCAGGGCAGCGCGGCGGGTCGGGCCGCGACGACGCATCGGGATGGTCTCCACGACGTTTCCTCCATGATTTTCCGCAAGCCTAGAGGCGGGCCTCTTGCCAGTAAATTATTGATATGGACTATATCCATAACCATTGGATATATCGCGATGTCCCGCACCGACCGCCTGCGCCTGCGCCATCTCCGCCTGCTCGATGCCGTCGAGACGGCCGGTTCGCTCAGCCGCGCGGCGCTTCAGCTGGGCCTGAGCCAGCCGGCGGCGACCAAGATCCTGCGCGAACTGGAAACGCTGGTCGGCAGTCCGCTCTATGAACGTCTGCCGCGCGGCGTGCGGCTGACCGAGGCCGGCCGCGCCGTGGTGGAGCGTCTGCGCATCGGTCTCGTCGCGCTGGACCGGGCGCTTGGCAGCGGCAAGGCCGCGCCGCGCCGGCGCATCACGGTCGGCGCTTTGCCGGTGGCGACGGTCGATCTGCTGCCGCAGGCGATTGCCGGGCTGATGCGCGATGGCATCGATTTCGATATCGAGGTCACCGAGGGTACGGTGCCGTCGATGCTCGCGGATCTGCGGAGCCGGCAGATCGACTGTTTCATCGGGCGTGTCGATGCCGCCACGCTGCGCGATCCGCCATTGGGCGATCTGTTTGCGACGCCGCTGCTGACCGAAGGTCTGTCATTTGCAGCGTCGCGCCGGCATCCACTGGCGCGTCGCCGGTCCGTTGCGCTGGCGGATATTGTCAAGGAATCCTGGGTGCTGGCACCATTGCCCAGCTTCACGCGGGTATTTGTCGACCAGCATTTCATCGATCACGGCCTGGAGCGGCCGCGGCCGGTCATCGAATCGCTATCCTTCCACACCAACCTGCAGATCGTCGGCCGTGCCGATCTTTTGACAGCGGTACCGTCTTCGGCGATCGCGCATTACAGCCGGCTCGGGCTGGTGCAGCGCCTGCGCGTCGATCACGAACCGGTGGCGACGCCGCTGCTGTTCCTCGCGCATCGCGAAACCATGGCGCTTCGTTCGCTGCAGCAGTTTGCCGCGGCCCTGCAGGCCGCCGCCAGGGACATCAGAACAGGCTGACCTGCTCGGAAGGCACATAGGCGCCTTCATGGCGCAGCAGCCAGCGCTTGGTGTCCAGCCCGCCCTTGCCGGAATAGCCGCCGGCATCGCCGCCGGCCGCGAGAATCCGGTGGCAGGGGATGATCACCGGGATCGGGTTGGCGCCGCAGGCGCTGCCGACCGCCCGGGAATCCACCACGCCGCTGCCGATGGCGGTGGCGGCCTCGCCGTAACTGCGGGTGCGGCCGGCCGGGATCGCCAGCATGAAATCCCACACCGCCTGCTGGAACTCGGTGCCGGCCGGCTCCAGCGGCAGATCGAAGCGGAATGTGCCGTCCTGGAAATAGGCGTCCAGCTGACGGGCGGCCTCGGCCAGCAGGGCCTGGGCTTCGGCGGGCGTGTCGAGCGGCGCCGGTTTGGCGCCCCGGCCGCCCCAGTCCAGCTTGACGATGGCGGCGGGCGTGGCGGTCACGGTCAGCGAGCCCAGCGGGCTGGGCAGGGTGAGGCTGTAGGTTGCGCGATTCTTCGACATGTTTCCGGTCCTTGGCAGGCGCGGGTGCTCTGGGGGTCCGAGGCTGGACTTGGGCGGTCAGGCCACTATGGTTACGCCCAAATTCCACACGTCAATAGCATGGCCGCATCGGCCGGAGATATCCGCTTATGGCACAGTCATCAGAGATTGTTCAAACGCCCGTCACCGTGCTGACCGGCTATCTGGGCGCTGGCAAGACCACGCTGCTGAACCGCATCCTGACCGAGAATCATGGCAAGAAATACGCCGTCATCATCAATGAATTCGGCGAGATCGGCATCGATAACGAGCTGGTGGTGGATGCCGACGAGGAAGTGTTCGAGATGAACAACGGCTGCATCTGCTGCACCGTGCGCGGCGACCTGATCCGCATCATCGAGGGCCTGTTCAAACGGAAAGACCGTTTCGATGCCATCGTTGTGGAAACCACTGGCCTCGCCGATCCCGGCCCGGTGGCGCAGACCTTCTTCGTCGATGAGGATGTGTCGCGCCGCGCCCGGCTCGATTCCATCGTCACCGTGGTGGATGCCCGCCACCTGCCGGCGCGCCTGAAGGACAGCCGCGAGGCCGAGGAACAGATCGCCTTCGCCGATGTGATCGTGCTGAACAAGACCGATCTGGTGACCCCGGCCGAGCTGGCCGAGGTGGAGCGTCGCATCCGCAGCGTCAACCAGTTTGCCCAGATCCATCATGCGACCAAATGCGACGTGGATCTCGCCAAGGTGCTGGATCGCGGGGCCTTCGATCTCAGCCGCATCCTCGACCTGGAACCGGATTTCCTGAAGCAGGGTCCGGCGCATGGCGAACCGGGCCATGTGCATGACGAGCATTGCGGCCATGACCATCACGATCATCACCATGGGCACAACCCGGCCCATGGCGAGGCCGGGCATGTGCATGACGAGCATTGCGGTCACGATCATGAGCACGATACGACCGTCAAAAGCGTATCGCTGACCGTGGATGCGCCGATCGATTCGCGCAAGTTCGATGCCTGGATCGGCGAGCTGCTGGCTGCCCAGGGCCAGAATATCCTGCGCAGCAAGGGCATCCTGGATTTCAAGGGCAGTGACAAGCGCTTCGTCTTCCAGGCCGTGCACATGATCAAGGATGGCGACTTCCAGCGCCCCTGGCGTGCCGACGAGAAGCATGTCTCCCGGCTGGTCTTCATCGGCCGCGATCTTGACCGGCCCGCGTTGCAGCAGGGCTTCGAATCCTGCCGCGCCTGAGTCGATCATCATGACTGTAAAGACAGCACCGGGCGCACAAATCGGTTTCCGCGCCTATATCTGGCAGTTCAAATCCGGCGTGGTCGCGGTAGCCGCCGCCGAGGCCGCCGGCCATGCGGGTTTCGCGCTGGGCGACGGTTCGATCGCGCTGCGCCCGTTTGCCACGCCCGATGCCGATACCACGCGGCGCCTGGTGGCGCATCCCGATGCGGCGCTGCTCTGCATGGCAGCCTCGCCCGATGGCCAGGGCTTCGTATCGGGCGGCGATGACGGCAGGGTGATGCTGACCACCGTGGCGGGCGAGGGCAGTGAGCTGGCGGTCGTGCCGCGCAAATGGGTCGAGCATGTCGCGGTCGCCGATAACGGCAGCGGCATCCTCTATGCAGCCGGCAAGCGCGTCGGCCTGCTGGATGCGCGCGGCGCGGCGATTGCCACCTTTGACGACCATCCCAGCACGGTCACCGGCATTGTTTTCAATCCGAAGGGCAAGCGCTTCGCCGTATCGCATTACGGCGGCGTCACCCTGTGGTGGGCCAAGGCCGAGGCGCAGCCGGCAAAACGGCTGGCCTGGAAAAGCTCGCATGTGGCGGTCACCTGGTCGCCGGACGGCAAGTTCGTGATGACGGCGACGCAGGAAAACGAGATGCATGGCTGGCGGCTCGCCGATTCCGCCGACATGCGGATGAGCGGTTATCCCACCAAGCCGCGCAGTTTAAGCTGGGCGCGCGATGGCCGCTGGCTCGCCACCAGCGGTGCCGAAGTGGTGGTGGTGTGGGACTGCAAGGGCAAGGGGCCGATGGGTTCGGCACCACTCGAACTCAGCCGCGGCGCGATTGTCACCACCGTGGCCTGCCATCCACGCCACGGGCTGATCGCCTCGGGTGATGTGAACGGCCAGCTCAAGCTCGGCCGCATCAACGACCAGTCGAGCATCGATCTTGAACGGCTGGGCAATGCGCCGGTGACGGCACTGAGCTGGAGTGCCGATGGACGCTACCTGCTGGCCGGTGCTGAGGACGGCACTGCCGGCATCCTGGATTTCGGAACCGCCTAGCGACTGACGCGTGCCGCCCGGGCAATGCGCAGCAACGCATCGCCGCAGGCGGCGGCCGCCGGCATGCCGGTGCTTTTCGCCATCAGCTCGGCATCGGTGAGGATTTCCAGCGCACGCATCAGCCGGTCGCTCGACCACAGCTTGGTCTGGCGCTCGAAACCGTCGCGCCGGGTCCAGTGCACGCCCAGCCGCTGCGGGTCCATGCGATTGCCGGATTCACGCCCGGCCGCCGCCAGATGCAGCTTCTGGCCATGCTTCTGCGCCACGCGCAGGATCGCCACCGGCGACTCGCCGGCGCCCTCGCAGCGGGTCAGGGCATCGGTCAGCAGATTGAAGTCGCCACCGAAGGCGGCAAAGGCGGCATCGTCGAGAAACAGCGTCGAGCTGTCGCCGATCACCGCCTCGCAGTCTTCCAGGCTGATCGGCGTGGCATCCTCGCCCTTGTACAGCAGCAGCTTGGCGATCTCGCCGCGCGTGATCATGCGGTCGGCGCCCAGGTTGTCCAGCAGGTAGGCCATGGCTTCCGGCGCGATCTTCTTGCCAGCTTCCTTGACCATGTCTTCGGCCAGGCCCTGCAAGACGCGCTGGTCGTCAGCATAGCAGCCGAGGGCGACGGCGATGGTCGAGTCCTCGAAGGCAACGCGTAGCGAAGACCGCGCGGTCAGTTCGCCGGCCTCGACCACGATCAGCGCATCGCCGGCGGGATCCTCGAAGAAACCGGCAAACAGCTTGCCGTTGCGGTCGCCCGCATTCGAGATCATCACCACGCGGCGGCCGCCGGTCAGGGCCATGGCCGCGGCCTCATCGGCCAGGCGAGCAGGGTCGTCCTGCAGCTGCGCGCCGGTCAGCGTGGCGACGCGGAAGGGATCGTTGAGATCTTCGCAGGCGCTTTTGGCGATGGCTTTGGCGCGCTCGCGGATCAGACCGGCATCACTGCCGAACAGCAGGACAGCGCGGATATCAGGACGGGGCCGCTTGACGAAGCCTTCGACCTCGCGCGTCGCCAGTTTCATGGTTGGGCCGGAGTCATGATTTGGTCTGGCGCTGCTGCTGGCGATCGAAGAAATTACCCAGCCGCAACCGGATCTGTTCGGCGGCATCGCGCAGGGCGCGTTCGCGAGCATTCTTCTCGCTCACCAGATTGGCATAGTCAGCCTGGGTCACGTTGTAGGAGGCCTGGCTGGTCGCTGACAGGGAAAACACCACCACGCCGCCCCGGTAATCGCGCAGATAGCAGGCCACCGACAATTGCAGATTGTTGCGGGTGATTTCCTCGCTGCGCGTCACGAAAACCGAACCAACCGATTCGGTAATGCGGTATTCAAGCAGATAGCTCGGCCGGTCCGGCGCGCCATACGGCGTCAGGATATCAAGCAGGTAATTGCGCAACTGCTGACTGACGCGGTCATCCGGCTGTGCAATGGCGATCTGGGCAAACTGCGGCACCGTGTCGCTGTCGCGATCCTGCCGGTACAGCGGCTTGAAGCCGCAGCCTGACAGCACGGCTGCCAGCAGGGCCGTGCAGAGGATGGTGCGGTACAGCCTAGACCACGACATTGACGATCCGGTTCGGCACGACGATCACCTTGCGCACCGGTTTGCCATCCATGGCGCGCACGACATTGTCGTTGGCCAGTGCGAGTTTCTCAAGGGCAGCCTGATCCATGTCGCGCGCAACTTCAATGGTGGCGCGCAGCTTGCCCGAGACCTGCACGGCAATCGTCACTGTTTCGTCGCGGGCCAGATCGGCATCGGCCACGGGCCATGGCTGTTCCAGCAGCATGCCGTCATGGCCGAGCGCCTGCCATATCTCCTCCGCCAGATGCGGCACCATGGGGCCGATCAGCTTGGCCAGGGCTTCCAGCGCCTCGCGGCGCGCCCAGGCGGTTGCGGCGTCTTCGCCCTTTGCCGCCTCCAGCAGATTGGCGAATTCATGGATGCGGGCGACGGCCTTGTTGAAATGGAACTGCTCCAGATCCTGGGTCAGCGCAGCAATCGTCTTATGCAGAGCGCGGCGCAGGTCCAGCGCTGCCTCGGGCCATTCGGCCGGCAAGGCTGCCGCCTTGGCCGCAATCGGGCCGCGCGGTTCGGCGATCAGGCGCCACAGACGCTGGGTGAAGCGCCAGGCGCCTTCGACGCCGGATTCGCTCCATTCCAGATCGCGCTCGGGCGGACTGTCAGACAGCATGAACCAGCGCGCGGTATCGGCGCCGTAGGTATCGATGATCAGGCCGGGGTCGATGACGTTCTTTTTCGACTTCGACATCTTCTCGGTGCGGCCGACTGTCACTGGTTCGCCGGTGACAATATGCACGGTCTTGTTGCCGTCCTTCTTCACCTCGGTCGGCTGCAGCCAGGCGCCAGCGGCATCCTTGTAGGTCTCGTGGCAGACCATGCCTTGGGTAAACAGGCCGGCGAACGGCTCGCCGCTCGGCAGCGAGACATGGTTGGTGTCGCGCAGCGCGCGGGTGAAAAAGCGCGAATAGAGCAGATGCAGGATCGCATGCTCGATGCCGCCGATATACTGATCGACCGGCAGCCAGTAGTCGACTTCGGCCTTCTGCATCGGCAGATCGGCGCGCGGGCTGCAGAAGCGGGCAAAATACCAGGACGAGTCGACAAAGGTGTCGCAGGTATCGGTTTCGCGCCGGGCTGCCTTGCCGCAGGTCGGGCAGTTCACATGCTTCCAGGTCGGATGATGATCCAGCGGGTTGCCCGGCTTGTCGAAGGTGACGTCGTCAGGCAGTTGCACCGGCAGGTCGGCTTCCGGCACCGGCACGATGCCGCAGCTTTCGCAATGAATCACCGGGATCGGGCAGCCCCAATAGCGCTGGCGGGACACGCCCCAGTCGCGCAGGCGGAAGGTGATGGTGCCTTCGCCGATCTTCAGTTCTTCCAGCTTTTTGATCGCGGCGCGCTTGGCGGCGGTGACATCGAGACCGTTCAGGAAATCAGAGTTGATCGCAACCGTGCCATCGGTCTCACTGAAGGCTTCTGTGCCGATCTCGATGGATGTCTCGCCTTTCGGTGCAACAACCGCCTTCACCGGCAGATCGTATTTGCGGGCGAAATCCAGATCGCGCTGGTCATGGCCGGGGCAGCCGAAAATGGCGCCGGTGCCATATTCCATCAGCACGAAATTCGCCACATAGACCGGGAGGGTCCAGCTTGGATCGAAGGGATGCAGCGCCTTGACCGGGATGCGATAGCCCTTCTTTTCGGCCTTTTCCAGTTCGGCTTCCGCCGTACCGGTCTGACGGCATTCCTCGATGAAGGCGGTCAGCTTTGTGTCGCTCTTCGCCATCTCGGCCGCCAGCGGGTGGTCAGCGGCAATCGCCACGAAACTGGCGCCATACAGCGTGTCAGGGCGGGTTGAATAGACCTCGATGGTATCGGCGCGGTTTTTCAGCGCGAAGGCAAAGCGTGCGCCCTCGGATTTGCCGATCCAGTTCTGCTGCATCAGCTTGACGCGTTCGGGCCAGCGCTCCAGTCCAGTTTGCAGTGTATCGAGTAAGTCATCTGCATAAGCAGTGATCTTGAGGAACCATTGCGACAGTTTGCGGCGCTCGACGATCGCACCGGAGCGCCAGCCGCGACCATCGATCACCTGCTCATTGGCGAGCACGGTATGATCGATCGGATCCCAGTTGACGAAGCTTTCCTTGCGATAGATCAGGTCGGCTTTCAGGAAATCCAGGAACAGCTGCTGCTGGTACTTGTAATAGCCGGGATGACAGGTCGCGAGTTCGCGGCTCCAGTCGAGCGACAGGCCCATGCGCTGCAATTCGGCGCGCATGTTGGCGATGTTGTCGTAGGTCCAGGCGGCGGGATGAACCTTCTTCTCCTGGGCGGCATTCTCCGCCGGCAGGCCAAAGGCATCCCAGCCCATCGGATGCAGCACGTTGAAGCCGCGGGCGCGCTTGTAGCGTGCGACGACGTCGCCCAGTGTGTAATTGCGGACATGGCCCATATGGATGCGTCCCGACGGATAGGGAAACATCTCGAGCACATAGTATTTCGGGCGCTTGGGATCGGCTTCAGCGCGGAAGGCCTGTTGTTCGGTCCAGACGGCCTGCCACTTGGTCTCGACCGCCTTGGCATTATAGCGGGACATAAACGGTTCCGATGTTAGACGACTACAGAGGTGGCCGGTGCCGGCAACTGTCCCGTGCGGGATCAGCGCCGGGCTTCAGCTTCCATGCGGAATTCACGGGCACGCTGCAGGATCGCGTTTTCCATGCTGATGGCCGTGTTCGGTGCTGCTGCCTGATCGGCCCAGTTGTCGCCCTGCCGCACCTGGCGGAATACAGCAACGCGCAGGCCGTCGGCACGCAGGGCACGGTCAAGAATGTAAACCGTCACCTTGAAGCGCTCGCCCGGCGTTTGCGGCGGGGTATACCAATCCGTGATGATGACACCACCGAAAGGATCGGCCGAGACCAGCGGCATGAAGGAAACGGTGTCGAGTGTGGCGCGCCACAGGAAGCTGTTGACGCCGATGCCGCCGCCGCCGGTGCCTTCGTCCTTCTTGTTGCCAAACAGGTTCAGGCCGCCAGACCCCCAGATCGTTTGCCGGTCTGCATTTGGCGAGGGGTCATAGCTGTTGCCATAGCCCTTCTCCGGATAATAGGTCTGGGTCTGGCCGTCGCCTTCGGCGGCGCAGCCGGTCAATGCAAGCAGGGCCGTGGCCATGGCCAGGCCGGCCCAGCGAGTCCGGATCGGACGATAAACAGCCATTGCGGCCAACCTCCAAAAATACTCAAGCGCGCTGGATACCATGAATTGGCTTTTCAGGCCAATCGCCGGCTGGCTTTTGACACGGGTTGCAACAGGATCGTGTCGATCGCAACCGGCGCGGTTCAGGAGCGAGATTTTTATCATAACGAATTGTATTAAAAAGAAAACTTTACCTCATTCTCGCCGGCGCGCCGCAATAAACTGCTTAAGACGGCCTTCGGCCTCGGCGATGACGGGGTGCCATGTGCCGGGTCTTTGTTGTCGCAGCAGGGTCAGGCTGCTGTACCAGGGCGACTGGTCGGTATCACGAAACCAGTACCACTGAAGTCCATAGGTTGCCGGCAGCAGCACCAGAGTTGGCACGCCGAGTGCCCCGGCAATGTGGGCTGCGGTGTTGCTCACGGTAATGACCATGTCCATGGCAGCGATCTGGGCGGCCGCGGGGTCGGTCGGCCCCAGTGGATTCACGCTGCTATCATGCAGGATATCAATGCCGAACTTGCTGCGCATTTCGGCCAGGGCCGGCTGGGTATAGCCATATTGCAGGTTTACAAACGTGACCCCCGGAGTCTGCAGGATCGGCAGCCAGTCGGCCAGAGCTGTCGATTTCTGCCGCGCGCGCGCAGCCTTGCCGCTGTCCCAGGAGATACCGACCAGGAGGTTGCCGGGCTGCCGGCTCTCATAGCGTTGCCGCAGGGTGTCGCGCAGGCCAGGATCGGGCTGCAAATAGGCCGCCTGGTTTCCGAAACTGGCCGAATCGGGGCGCAGCAGGGCGGTCAGGTCTGCCAGGGGCATCTGCAAGTCGATGCCGGGCAGGTCTGTCCGCGTGGTTGTCGTCACATCCCTGATCGGAAGATCGGGAAACCGACGTTGGAAAAGCGGAATATTTCTCGGATTACAGCCGAAAATAAAATCAAAGCCAGCCTTGCGAGCATCCGGCAGCACGCTGGCGAGCAGGATTTCGTCGCCGATTCCCTGCTCGGTCCAGAGCCAGAAGGGCTTTTTCGGCCGCGTTCCGGGGGCAAGCGAGGGTAATCCGAGCTCGCGGCGCGGTGTATTCCAGGCGGTCGGCGGCAACCGCCAGCGTGCGCCGTAATAGGGCCAGCCTTCCTCGAAGCGGCCATAGCTGAGGCAGACCAAGGCCCGCATCCACAGGATTTCGGGTGCCGGATTCTGCGCGATGAGCTGTCGGCTCAGGTCGTCAAAGCCTTCCCACTCCCCAGCCTGCGCCAGGGTAATGGCAAGGTTCAGGCCAACACTGCCATCTAGCGGGTAATCCCTATGAATATCCCGTAAAACTAGAATCGATTTTTCAATATCCCCGCATTCGTTAAGCAATGTTGCATAATCAATTCTTGCAGATAGTAGTTCATTATTTTTTTCAATCAAAAATTGTAATTCGGACAATCCCTCATTAACTTCCCCAAGCCGGAATCTGCAGACGGCAAGCAGATGAAGCAGGGGGGGGTGGTTGGGTTTCAGCGGTTTTAAAGCCGTCAACAGGACGCGGGCAGGGGCGTATTGCCCCTGGTCGTATAATGCGATTGCGTCACGCCACATCCGGGCGGGATCGTGCTTCATGACCGACCTCAATCGAGCCTTGCTTCTCATAGAATGCCCGTTCCCGGCTGCCAAGTGCGGTGTGGCGCATTGGCAACACAGCGGGCAAAAGCGCGCGGCAAGCAGTTGCTTAAATTGACACTTGCGCCGGCGTAATGGCTACATGACTGCGGTCATTCAGCCCCTGCAGGCTGTTTGCTCATTGCTAGTGACTAGCACGTCAACCCTTAATCCCGGTGGGAGAGGAAAAGTGGAAATGAAGAAGACTCTGCTTCTGCAAACTGCCTTGGTAGCGGCTGCCGGCCTGTTCGTGGCCGATGTCGCCTCCGCGCAGGTGAAGGCCGAGCCGATCAGCGTGTCGCTGGGCGGCTTCATGGAACAAAACTTCAAGATTCAGGACAAGGGCACCAACGCCAATACCTCTCAGCAGGCTGAGAGTGATATGACGTTCGGCCGTCCGAACACTGAAATCTGGTTCAACATCCGCGCGGTGCTGGACAACGGCCTGAAGGTCGGTGGCCGCGTCGAGCTGGAAGGCGCGACCTACGGCGACCAGATCGACGAGTCCTATGCCTGGTTCGAAAACGACTCCTACGGTCGTATCGAAGTGGGTTCGACCGACCGCGTGTCGTCGAAGATGAACTACTTCGCCCCGGCCGCGATCCCGGGCATCGGCACCACCGCTCCGGCGGAAGCCTCGGCTGCCCGTATCTCCCCGCTGATGTGGTATCGCAACAGCGGCAACGACGTGCAGGGTATCAACGTCTATACCGCCTCGAACCGTTATTTCGGATCGAAGGTCGGCAAGGGCCTGATGCTCGGCGTGTCGTATGTCCCGGATGGCTGTGAAGACGACAGCGTGCTCGGTACTGTGAGCTCCAACAGCGACACCACGACCGGCGCGCTGTCCAATGCTCTGACCTCTTGCGGCCAGGGTGCGGGCACCAGCCCGTTCGGCACCAAGACCTCGGGTAACCTCAAGGATATGCTCCAGTTCGCTGGTAACTATCTTGAGAGCTTTGGTGCCTTCGATGTGGCTCTGTTCGCCTCTTACAATCGCACCAACGTTGAGCAGCGCGCTACGTCGGCCTCCGGCACCAACGGCAACTCCTTCCTCAAGGGTGCCAATGGGCTGACCGGCTATGCGCTGGGCACCACGATCACCTATAACGTCGGCGACGGCTCGACGCTGCAGGTCGGTGGCGGTTACCGCAACGAGGAAGTCTTCGCTGTTCGTGCCCCTGGCGCGACGGTGAACACGATCCTCGGCAAGGAAAGCGCTTACACCGCTGGTATCAAGTACCTGACCAACGGCGCGGCAGCGGGCTCGATCGGTATCGGTGCTGACTGGTGGACGGGCAGCAATGTGGTTGGCGCAGGTGCGTCCAACGTGGCCGGTTCCGACATGGACTACTATGGCCTGGGCCTGACCTATCAGCTGGCTGCGGGCATCCTGCTCTATGTCGGCGCGGGCATTGTTGACTATACCGATCAGGTCAAGACCACCTCGACTGGCGATTACAAGCAGACCTTCGGTCAGACCGGCTTCGTGTTCAACTTCTAAGTCGAACACCAATCTGTTCGGAGAGGGGCCGGGAAACTGGCCCCTTTTCTTTTTTGTGAAACTGGTGTGACTTTCCGGTCTTGTGACTGCGGTTACAGGTTTTGATGGCCGAATAGCCACACCCGGGAACCAGTTTCCGCCCAAAGGCCTGAAATGACAGGCCTTGAATTGACAAAATCCGGTCCGGCGCGCATGTCTCATCCGGCTTCCAGCGGGAAGCACCAGTGCGGCCACCCGACGATGCTGACACCATCCTCAAACAAAGGACCCACCGGATGAAAAAGACTCTCCTCTTGCAAACTGCCCTGGTTGCGGCTGCCGGCCTGTTCGTGGCCGATATCGCTTCCGCCCAGGTGAAGGCCGAGCCGATCAGCGTCTCGCTGGGCGGCTATATGAACCAGGCCTTCAAGATCCAGGACAAGGGCACCAACGCCAATGCCACCCAGCAGAACGAGGGTGATATGACGTTCGGCCGTCCGGATACCGAAATCTGGTTCACCATCCGCGCCGTGATGGATAACGGCCTGAAGGTCGGCGGCCGCGTCGAGCTGGAAGGCGCGACCTATAGCGACCAGATCGACGAATCCTATGCCTGGTTCGAGCATGACGCCTATGGTCGCGTCGATATCGGTTCGACCGATCGTGTGTCGGCCAAGATGAACTATTTCGCGCCGACTGCCATTCCTGGCATCGGCACCAACTCGCCGAACGAGCTGACGGCAACCCGCATCAACCCGCAGATGTGGTACCGCAACAACGGCAATGACTCGCAGGGTATCAACGTCTACACCGCTTCGAACCGCTACTTCGGCTCGAAGGTCGGCAAGGGCCTGATGCTCGGTGCGTCTTACGTGCCGGATGCCTGCGAAGACGACAGCGTGCTTGGCACGGTGACGAACAACGCCGATGGTGCCGCTTCCGGCAGCCTGTCGAATGCGCTCAGCTCGTGCAACCAGGGCAGCGGCTCCAGCCCGTTCGGCACCAAGACCTCGGGTAACCTGCGCGATCTGACGCAGTTCGCCGGCAATTATATCGAGAGCTTCGGTCAGTTCGACGTGGCGCTGTTTGCCTCGTATACGATGACCAACATCGAGCAGCGCGGCGTGTCGGCCTCCGGTGTCACCGGCAACTCGTTCCAGCCGGGCGTCAATGGTCTGAGCGGTTACTCGCTCGGCACCACGGTGACCTACAATGTCGGTGACGGCTCGACCGTTCAGCTGGGCGGTGGCTTCCGCAGTGAAGAAGTGGCCATCACCCGCTCGACGGCCGGTGTGGTGCAGATCGATCGTGAGCAGGCCTGGACCGCTGGCCTGCGCTACCTGACCGATGGCACCCGTCCGGGCTCGATCGGCGTCGGTGCTGACTGGTGGACCTCGAAGAATCCGGTCGGCCCGAACACCTCGAACAATATCGCAGGTGCCGACATGGACTATTACGGTCTTGGCCTGACCTATCAGCTGGCGGCAGGCATCCTGCTCTATACCGGTGTTGGCGTGGTGGATTACACCGATGCCAACCAGGCGACCAGCACGGGTGACTACAAGCAGACCTTCGGCACGGCCGGTTTCCGCTTCGACTTCTAAGTCGGGCGAAACGTCTGTTCGGGAAGGGGCCGGTTTACCGGCCCCTTTTCGTTTTCGGGGGGCGCGTCTTTCAGAGCAGTACTGCGAGGGCCAGCAGCAGTACGATGGCCCACAGGGCCCAGAGCAGCGGACGGCGCCGGCGCGCATTGGCCAGCGCCTGGGTTTCGGCCAGTGCGGCTATGCTGGCCGGGCTGAGTTGCAGGCCTTCGGCCTTGGTCGTTTCCGCCAGGGCCTCGAGATCGCGCGCCACCTGCGGCAGCTTGCGGGCGAAGTCGAGCAGGCTGCTGGCGGTTTCCTTCAAATAGGCCTCCGGGCCCATATGCTCGCGTGCCCAGGCCTCGATCACCGGACGGGCCGCATTCCAGAAATTGATTTCCGGGTCGAGGCTCCGCGCAACACCCTCCACCGTCACCATGGTCTTCTGCAGCAGCAGCAGATGGGTCTGGGTCTGCATGCCGAAGGTTTCGGTGATCTGGAACAGCTGCGCCAGCAGGCGGCCGATCGAAATCTCCGCCACCGGCCGGTCCAGGATCGGTTCGCCGATCGATCGGCAGGCCTGGGCAAAGGCATCGACCGAGCGGTCGGCCGGCACGTAGCCGGCTTCGAAATGCACTTCGGCGGCGCGACGCCAGTTGCCCGTCAGGAAGGCCCCCAGCATTTCTGCCATGAAGCGCCGGGTCTTCAGGTCGAGCCGGCCCATGATGCCGAAATCGACCAGTTCCAGCCGCCCATCGGCCGCCACGAACAGGTTGCCGTGATGCATGTCGGCATGGAAATAGCCATCGCGCAGCGCCTGTTTGAGGAAGACGCGGATCACGCGATCGGCCACGCCCGTCACATCGATGCCGGCGGCGATCAGGGCCTCGCGATCTTCAATGGCAATGCCGCCGATCCGCTGCACTGTCATCACGCGGCGCGCGGTGCGCTGCCAGTCGATGGCGGGCACGATGACATCGGCATCATCGATGAAGTTGTCGCGCAGTTCCGAAGCTGCAGCCGCTTCAAGTCGCAGATCGAGTTCAATGGCAACCCAGTCATGCAGTGCGGCGACCACCTCGCGCGGACGCAGGCGCGCCATGCCCGGCAGGTGCCGTTCGGCGGCATCGGCCAGCCAGGCGAACAGGGCAAGATCGCGGGCAAAAGCCAGTTCAACGCCGGGGCGCAGGATCTTTACGGCGACGGGCAGGCCTTCCGTGGTGTTGGCCAGGTGAACCTGCGCCACGCTGGCGGCGGCCACGGGCTCGATCTCGATATCTGCAAAAACCCGCTCGGGCGGCACGCCCAGCTCCGCACTCAGGATTGCATGCGCCTGTTCCCAGGGAAACGGCGGCAGTTTGTCGCGCAGGCGGCCAAGATCCTCGGCAATCGCCGGGCCGACGATGTCGGGCCGTACCGAAAGCACCTGCCCGAGCTTGATGAAGCTGGGGCCAAGATCGCCCAGTGCCGCGGCCAGCCGTTCACCGGGCCGCAGATGCGGTTGCCTGCGGCCGAAGACGCGACCGAAAATATCCAGCGCCACTTGCGCGCCGCGCGGGGTGAACGCCGACTCGCGCAGCAGGAACAGCGCATCGTGGCGCGCGAAGCAGCGGCCGATGGCAAACAGGCGAAGCAGGTGGCGCAGATCGGTCAGCACGTCAGTCGGCACCGGGTCAGATACGGCGGGCTGAATGCATGGCGGCGATGCCGCCGGTGAGATCGCGCACCGCCACATTGCGGAAGCCGGCGGCCTCGATCATGGCGGCGAAGCGTTCCTGACTGGGGAAGCGGCGGATGCTTTCCACCAGATAGCGGTAGGAATCGGCGTCATCGGCGACAATACCGCCGATTTTCGGCAGCAGGTTGAAACTGTAGATGTCATAAATCTTGGCCAGCGCTGGGTTGCGCACGGTGGAAAATTCCAGGCAGAGGAACCGTCCGCCGGGCTTCAGCACGCGATACGCCTCGGCCAGCGCCGCCTCGATATGGGTGACATTGCGGATGCCAAAAGCGATGGTATAGGCATCCACCGAGCGGTCGGGCAGGGCTAGTTTTTCGGCATCCATACAGGCCCAGGTCAGGCGGCCGAGGCGCGCCTGGTCGATGGCGCGGTTGCGGCCCTGTTCCAGCATGGACGCGTTGATATCGGCCACGATCACGTTCGATTGCGGCGCGCGGTCGAGAATGCGGAAGGCGATGTCGCCGGTGCCGCCGGCCACATCCAGCACGGTGATGGCGCCATGCGGGTTGAGCCAGTCGATCATGGCGGCTTTCCACAGCCGGTGGACGCCGCCCGACATCAGGTCGTTCATCACATCGTAGCGGCTGGCGACCGAATCGAAGACCCCGCGCACCAGGCGCGCCTTGTCGCCTTCCGGCACGCTGCGGAAGCCGAAATGGGTCTCGTTTCCCGGATTGCTGTTCCGGGTCGGATCAGGCTGGCTCATGGCGGCAGACCATAGCCGAAATGGGCCCGGAACGGTATAGAGACAGCCCAGAGGATCGTCATGCCTGAACTGCCCGAAGTGGAAACCACCCGCCGGGGCCTGGCCCTGAAACTGGAGGGCCGGCGCATCACCCGCATCGAGGCGCGCCGTCCTGATTTGCGGTTTCCGCTGCCGAAGAATTTCGCCAAATCCATCCAGGGCCGCCGGGTCGAGGCGCTTGAGCGCCGCGCCAAATACATCCTGGTGCGGCTCGAGGGCGATCTGGTCTGGCTGATCCATCTCGGCATGTCGGGCCGCATGGTGATCCGTGCCGGCTGGCCCAACGATATCGGCCCGCATGATCACGTGATCTTCGCCACCGAGGATGGCTCGGCCGTCACCTTCAACGATGCGCGCCGCTTCGGCATGATGGATCTGGTGCCGGCGGCGAAACTGGGCACGCATCGCCTGCTCGCCGGGATCGGGCCGGAACCGCTGGACGATGCCTTCACGGCAGCGGTGCTGCTGCACGCATTGCAGGGCAAGAAGACGCCGATGAAGGCAGCCCTTCTGGATCAGACTGTGGTGGCCGGCCTGGGCAACATCTATGTCTGCGAAGCCCTGTTCCGCGCCGGCATCAGCCCCGAAAAACTGGCTGGCAGCGTGAAGGCCGACAAGCTGGAAAAACTGGTGCCGGCGATCAAGGCGGTGCTGGGCGAGGCGGTCGAGGCCGGCGGGTCGTCGCTGCGTGACTATGTACAGTCCGATGGCGAACTCGGTTATTTCCAGACCCGCTTCCGCGTCTATGACCGCGAGGGCGAGGCCTGCGTGACCTGCAAGGCCAAGGTGCAGCGGATCGTGCAGTCCGGGCGCTCGACCTTCTTCTGCAAACGCTGCCAGAAGTAGCGATTCTCAGGTCCTCCAGGGCTTCCAAAAAGCGCCCCGACCTGCCAAATTCCCGGCCATGTTCCGCCCCGGCTGGAGGTGTTTCCCGGTCCCGGCGCTAGCTGCACTTTTCGTCCTGGCCACACCCCTTATGGGCGGTGTCGTCATCGGCGGTCTGGCGC
>NZ_CALRUC010000081.1:0-20666 GCF_943371255.1 Ferrovibrio terrae
AGGCTGAACCGACAGGGCTCGCAAAAAAATCTGCGCGCCCTGCGGAAGTCGGCTCAGTCCTGCTTCGGCACCCTTGCCACCACCTTGATCTCGAAATCGAAGCCGGCGAGCCAGGTCACGCCCAGCGCCGTCCAGGTCGGCCAGGGCGCTTCGCCGATCTCTTCCGCGCGCACGGCCATGAAGGTGTCGAATTGCGTCGCCGGATCGGTGTGGAAGCTCGTCACATCCACCACATCGTCGAAGCTGCTACCCGCCGCAGCCAGCACCGCTTTCAGATTGGCGAAGGCGAGCTTCACCTGCCTGGCGAAGTCCGGTTCGGGCGAGCCGTCCGCGCGGCTGCCGACCTGGCCGGACACGAACAGCAGGTCGCCGGAGCGGATCGCCGGCGAATACTGGTGCAGGTCGTAGAGCGCATGGCGGTCGGCGGGGAAGATGGCGTCACGGTTGGTCATGTCAGGCTCCTGTGTGTAAGTGCAGGCCTGAACATAGGGGCGGACGATTGCTGGGATTAGACGTTGAATTCGGCATGGCTTGATGCAAAATTCCCAGCAATGATCCGGCCATCGCTTTCCGATCTCACCGCCTTCGTGGCGGTTGCCACCCATCGCAGCTTCCGGCGCGCGGCGGACGAGCTGGGCACCGCGCCGTCCACGCTCAGTCATGCGATGCGGGCGCTGGAGGAGCGCATGGGCCTGCGCCTGCTGAACCGCACGACGCGCAGCGTCGCGCCGACCGAAGCGGGCTTCCGGCTGCTCGGCCAGCTGCAGCCGGCGCTGGCCGCGCTGGACGATGCGCTCGACAGTGTCGCCGGCTTCCGTGGGCAGGTGGCCGGCACCGTGCGCATCAACGCGCCGCGGCTGGCGGCTGCGCTGCTGGTGCGCGCCGTGCTGCCCGCGATGGCGCAGCGCTTTCCCGATGTGACGGTGGATGTCGTGGTGGAAGGCCGGCTGGTCGATATCGTATCCGGCGGTTTCGATGCCGGTGTGCGGCTGGCGGACTCGATCCCGCGCGACATGATCGCGGTGCCGCTGGCGCAACCGGTGCGCTTCATCTGCGTCGCGGCACCGGACTATCTCGCGCGCGCGGGCATGCCGAAAACGCCGGACGAGCTGACGCAGCATCGCTGCATCGGCCATCGCCTGCCGGGCGGCAAGCTGTACCGCTGGGAGTTTGCCCGCGCCGGGCAGGGCATGACCGTGGATGCTGCGGCGGGATCGGTGATCCTCGACGATGAGGAACTGATGGTCGATGCCGCCGTGCAGGGACTGGGCATTGCCTATGTTGTCGACCTGGCCGCCGCGCCGGCGCTCAAGGCGGGACAGCTGCGCGCGGTGCTATCCGCCTGGATGCCGGCCGCCGAAGCGATGGCGGTCTATTATCCCGGCCACCGCGCCGTGCCGCCGGCCCTGCGTGCCTTCCTCGATGTGGTGCGGGAGCAGGGCAGGCCCTAGACCTCCCGCGTTCGCTCACCCCTTCGCCGCGGCTTCCAGTGCGGCGATATCCAGCTTCACCATCTTCAGCATCGCCTCGGCCACGCGTTTGGCCTTGGCGCGGTCGGGGTCGCTCATCAGCTCGGCCAGTCGTTTTGGTGTGATCTGCCAGGCAAGGCCCCAGCGGTCGCGCAGCCAGCCGCATTCTTCATACCGGCCGTCCTTGCCCAATGCGTCCCATAGCCGGTCGATCTCGGCCTGGCTGTCGCATTCGATCATGATTGAGATGCAGTGGTTGAACGCATCGGGCCGTCCGGCGGCCTCGAAGGCCATGTAGCGCTGGTCGCCCAGCGTGAAGCCGGCGATCTTCACGCTGCCGGCCGGACCCGACGGCGATTCAGCGGCCAGGGTCGAATCCCAGTCGAGCGACGAGCCGGGCAGCAGCGCGGTGTAGAAGCGCAGTGCCGCCTCCATGTCCTTATCGAACCAGAGACATTGCGTAACCTTCATGGCGTGTACCTTCCTGCGTGCGGTGGCGTCCATCCAAGGGCGAAGCCGGGGGTAACGTTCCGACAGACCAGCTTAAAAAGCATCCGGCGACGAATTAGTATTGACTAATCAATTAGTATATACTAATACTTCTTCATGACCGAAGCCATCGATATCAGCACCGTCCTGCGCACGCTCGCCGATCCCACCCGCCGCGCCGTGTTCGAGCGCGTCGTGGGCGCCGCGGAGATCACCGTGGCCGAACTCACCAGCGGCAGCGGCGTCACCCAGAGCGCCATCTCGCAGCATCTGAAATCGCTCAAGCAGGCCGGCCTGGTGATCGAACGGCCCGAGGGCCGCAAGGTCTATTACCGCGCCCGGCCCGACGGGCTGGTGCCGCTGGCCGACTGGATGAGCCATTACAGCGCCTTCTGGCGCGACCGCTTCGCCGACCTGCGCAGCCTGCTGAAGGACATCGACCCATGAGCGCCGCCACCTTGCAATCCGCCACGCAACAGATCGTGGTCGATGAAGTGTTTCACCATGCGCCCGCGGTGATCTGGAAAGCGCTGACCACCGGCGCGCTGATCGCGCGCTGGATGATGGAGCCGCATGGTTTCGAACCGGTGGCGGGCAAGCAGTTCACCTTCAGGACCAAGCCGGCCGGCGCCTGGGACGGCACCATCCACTGCCAGGTGCTGGAGGCGGTTCCGAACGAGCGCTTTTCCTACGCATGGAGAGGCGGCGACGAGAGCAATACCGGCTATGGCTCGAAGCTCGATACGGTGGTGACCTTCACACTGACGCAGGTGCAGACCGGCACGCGGCTGCGCCTGGTGCATTCCGGCTTCGTGCTGCCGAAAAACGACACGGCCTATCGCGGCATGAGCGAGGGCTGGAAAACATGCGCCAGCAACCTCGGCAGTGTCGCCGACGATCTGGACTGAGCGAAACCGCAACACTGACAGACTGACGTTAATCCCGTTCGGGCGCATCGCCCCGCAACGGACCGGAAACCTGCGCCTGCACAAGAGGAGACAGACATGACCAAGGCTTATACCGGCGGCTGCGCCTGCGGCACCGTCCGCTACGAGATCGCGGCCGAGCCGGTGTTTTCCAACCACTGCCAGTGCCGTCACTGCCAGCAGCAGAGCGGCACCGGCCACGGCTCGTATCTCACCTTTGCGGATCGCAAGGCGGTGAGCCTCAGCGGTACGGCAAAGGAATGGAATATCGCGGGCGACAGCGGCAACCTGAAGCGACATGGCTTCTGCCCAAACTGCGGCGCGCCGGTCTACCTGACCTTTGCCGCGATGCCCGATCTCTTCACCATCCATGCCGCCAGCCTGGACGATCCGTCGCGCTTCATGCCGCAGGTGGTCACCTATGCCGCGCGCGGTCATGCCTGGGACCCGCTCGATCCGGCCCTGCAGAAATTCGAGACCATGCCGACGGGCTGAATCCGGGCCAGATCAGGGGGCGGGGCTTTGCCTTGCGCGGTCTCTCGCTGCTATAAGCCTTGCTGTCTCAGTAACGGCCAGCGAGAGCACCAAGCCCATGACCCCCACCGCCAAAATCCTCCTGCTCGGCTCGGGCGAGCTGGGCCGCGAATTCGTCATCTCCGCCAAGCGGCTCGGCGCCCAGGTGATCGCCTGCGACAGTTATGCCGGCGCGCCGGCCATGCAGGTGGCCGATGGCTTCGAGGTCTTCTCGATGCTGGATGGCGCAGCGCTGGGTGCGGCCATCGACAGGCACAAGCCCGACTTCGTGGTGCCGGAAGTGGAAGCGATCCGCACCGAAGTGCTGAAAGAGTATGAGGATCGCGGCCAGAAGGTGGTGCCCTCGGCGCGCGCCACGCTGATGACCATGAATCGCGACCGCATCCGCGATGTGGCGGCCAACGAACTCGGCCTGCCGACATCCAAATTCCTCTATGCCGAAAGCCTGGACGAGATGCGCGCTGCCGTCGCGAGCGTCGGCATCCCCTGCGTGGTCAAGCCGGTGATGTCATCGTCGGGCAAGGGCCAGAGCACGGTGAAGGCTGCGGCCGATATCGACAGGGCCTGGGATTATGCCGTGGCCGGCATGCGCGGCGACCGCAAGCGCGTGATCGTCGAGGCCTTCATCGCCTTCGACTACGAGATCACCCTGCTCACCATCCGCACCCGCGACGGCGTGATTTTCTGTCCGCCGATCGGCCACCGGCAGGAGCGCGGCGATTATCAGGAAAGCTGGCAGCCGACGCCGATGTCGGACACGGCGATTGCCGAGGCACAGCGCCAGGCCAAGGCGGTGGTCGACAATCTGGGCGGCTATGGCCTGTTCGGCGTCGAATTCTTCATCAAGGACGATGCGGTGATCTTCTCCGAACTGTCGCCGCGCCCGCATGATACCGGCATGGTGACGCTGATCTCGCAGAACCTGACCGAGTTCGATCTGCATGCCCGCGCCATTCTCGGCCTGCCGATCCCCAGCATCACCCAGCATGGCGCGAGCGCATCGGCCGTCATCCTCGCCGACCGCGACGCCACCGACTTCGCCATCGAAGGGCTGGCCGAGGCGCTGCAGTCGCCGGCGCCCGGCACCGATATCGACCTGCGCATTTTCAGCAAGCCGACCACGCGGCCCTATCGCCGCATGGGCGTGGCGCTGGCGCTGGTGAAGGACGGCGATACCGATGCCGCGCGCAAGGCCGCAAAAGCCGCCGCCGACAAGGTGAAGATTGTCTATAACAGCTGAAGAGGGCAGGGCCATGACCATCGACCGCAGCAATCCGCAGGGCCTGTCGAAGCCGACCGGCTATACCCATGTCACTGTCGTCTCTGCTGGCCGGCAGGTTCATATCTCGGGCCAGGTGGCGCTCGATGCCGAGGGCAACCTGGTCGGCAAGGGCGACCTCGGCGCGCAGACCGAGCAGGTGCTGAAGAATCTGAAAACCGCGCTCGCCTCAGCCGGTGCGGATTTCAGCCATGTGTTCAAGATGGTCACCTATGTGGTCGGGCTGACGCCTGACAAGCTGCCGTCAGTGCGCGGCGCACGCGCCAGGGTGTTCGGCGACGGCCCATATCCGGCCAGCACGCTGGTCGGCGTCACCGCGCTGGTCAATCCGGATTTCCTGATCGAAATCGAAGTGATCGCCGCGCTGGACTGAGCAACGGGCCGGGCTACGCGGTCCGGCTTTATGCCACCCTGTTTACGGTTCGTTTAGGCCCGGTCTGCAACCAATGGAGACTGAACCAGTCGCCATGCGGACATCGGACAGCACAATGGAATTGGACCGTCCTGTATTCATCGGCGGAACCGGGCGCTCGGGCACGTCGATCATGGCGAAGCTGTTGCACAGCCATCCCGAATTCTGCCTGCCCGGCCATGAAAACAAGCTGATCGTCGAGCGTGCCGGCCTCAAGGATCTGGTGCAGCAGCTGGGCGGGCGCTACGACCTGGTGCGCAATCACACGGCCATCCATGAATTCGTCAACCGCGCGCTGCGGGTGCGCCGCTTCGGCTTCCGCGATATCGATCTGAATGCCAGGGTGGGGGAGATTGGCACCCTGCAGAACCTGACCTTCCCGGAAGCCTTCGAGATCGTGCAGCGGGAAAACCCGCAGGCCCGCGGCTCGATCCATGCGGTCGGGCAATATTTCGGCCTGGCGCATTACGATGCCTGCTGCACCGACTTCGTCAACCGGCTGACAGCGCATCGGGCGCCCGAGGGCATCGTCAATGCCGAAGGGCTGCTGAAGCCGTTCTTTGTCGCCAAGACCTTCACGCGCACCGAGATGCTGGACGAATGCCGGCGGTTCCTCGACCGTCTCTATGCCGGGCCGCTGAAGGGGTCGGACGCGTCGCGCTGGGTTGATGACACGCCGCAGAATTTCCTGCATTTCGATTTTCTGCATGAGCTGTATCCGCGGATGAAGTTCATCCACATGATCCGCGATCCGCGCGATGTGGTGTCGTCGCTGACCAAACAGGTCTGGTTCCCGTCCGACGGGGCGCTGGCGCTGTCGATCTGCGCCGCGATGCTCAGGACCTATCGCGAGCTGAAGCCGACCGTTCCCGCCGACAGCCTGCTGGAAGTCAGGCTGGAAGACCTGGTCAACCACAGGGACGAAACCCTGGAACGGGTCGCCGCCTTCCTCGGCACCGGCAACAGCTTCGATGCCGATGTGGTGTCGCCGGGCAGCGCGCATATCGGCCGCGGCGACAAGGATTTCGATGCCGCGGTCCCGGACGACACACGGCGCGAGCTGGAAGACTGGATGCAGCTGCATGGTTACGCGTAAACTGGCCGGACCATGACCATCACCATCTACGGCATCAAGAACTGCGACACCATGAAGAAAGCCTTCACCTGGCTGACCGATCATGGCGTCGCCTACACATTCCATGACTACAAGACCGCCGGCATAGACCGCGCGCATCTCGAAGCCTGGTGCAAGGCGCTGGGCTGGGAGACCGTGCTCAACCGCGCCGGCACGACATTTCGCAAGCTGCCCGAAGCCGAGCGCGCAAACCTGACCGAGAAAAAGGCCATCGCACTGATGCTGGCGCAGCCCGCCATGATCAAGCGGCCCATGCTCGCCTTTGGCGCGGGCAAGCTGATGGCCGGTTTCAAGCCGGAATTGTATGCGGCGGCGCTGAAGAAAGACTAAGGTGGTGCTTCATTTATGCAGGCCCGGTCTGCATGCCGCATAAACAGATACAAGCCAGATCGCTCGGTCGGGTCAGGGTATTCAAATCGGCCGAATTGATTTACGGCGTTGAGTGAATCAGAACGCTCTGCTGAATAAAGAAACAGAACCCGTAATTGCGTATTCTTTTTTATATACGCGCGCCAATGCCCTGCGTCTTTAAATCAAGATGCATGGGGACTGTTTCTTTATGGTTGCACCCCCGTCGACACCTAGCCTAGCCTACCGCCGGCTGACGGTTGCTTGGGGCCAATAGAAAGCGGCGCGTCGATGGAAAATGGCATATTAAGTACATCACTGTCGCCCGGGATCGTGCCAGAGGACGAGCATCTCGCCTTGTGGCGGCAAAGCGTCGCGCCCTATTTCGATGTGCAACCCGTCCGTGAAACGCGCCCCGGCGATCCTCTCCCGGAAATTCATCAGTACCATCTGGGCAGGGCGATACTGGCCGAATCGAAATTCGCAGCCCAGACATTCAGGCGCGACCGCCAATGGATGGCTCGGTATGACGATGTCGATCACGTCCTGTTTCAGTTGCTCTGTGAAGGCAGCAACCACGTTGTCAACGGAAAAGCTGATTTCGTTCAGAAATGGGGCAACGTCTATGCGGTCAACATGGCGTATGAGCTCGATGCGCAATCTGTCGATGCCCGCGCCATAACATTCGTGCTGCCGCGCCCCTTGCTGCGCGAGGAGCTACCTTATCTGACCGATATTCGCGGGAACTTTCTGCCCGACGGCTCGGCGGCCGCACGGATATTCTCCAGCTATCTGGCCTCTCTTCGCGAAACCCTTTCGGTGGCCCGCACGGAGGAGGCTGACTCCATCGTTCAAGTTACGCTCGGCCTGATGGATTCCCTGGCTCTGCATGGCGACATCGCATCGAGCGCTGCCGAGGGCGCCTCTTTCACGGTCATCTGCCGCTATATCGAGAAGCATCTGAATGATTTTGATCTTGGTCCCGAGAAAATCTGTCAGCATTTTCGCTGTTCGCGTTCGACTATCTATCGTCTGTTCAAGCAGCAGGGCGGAGTGTGGAGTCATATCCAGCGACGCCGCCTTGTCGCCTGTTTCCAGGCCTTGATCTCCCCGCACACACGACACCTGCGCATCTTCGATATAGCCCTCGACTACGGCTTTGCTTCGCCCAGCCAGTTCAGCCGGCTCTTCCGTGAGCATTTCGGCGTGACGCCGCGCCAGGCTCGCGATGCCGGACTGGCACGTCCAGCCGGCATCGCTCCACCCCCGCAGATCGGCGATTCAGCCCAGAGCGCGGCCGATTTGATGTCGCGTTGGGCGACAACACTGATCTGGCAACCGCGTGGCACCATTGCCGGGGTCTAGGGATGCCCGGTGCCAGTGTCATATTCACGTGCGTCGCGCAGGGTGTTGTGCCGCGAGAGTATCGACCCGCTTGAAGTAGACTCTGGCGTCTCCGAGAGGTTTGGTCTCCATGAATCTGGAATGGATGACGGCAATGCCGGACTCTAAACCTGAAGAACGCCAGCCGCCGGCTGGAGATCAGGGGCTCTTCCAGCATGATCAAGCGGCCCATGCTCGCCTTTGGCGCGGGGAAGCTGATGGCCGGTTTCAAGCCCGACCTGTATGCCGCCGCGCTGAAGGCAAAAGCCTCCTGAAAACCGATTTTCCTGCCACGAAGCGACCGTCCGGCCGGCAATCCGCGCCGCTCATGCTTTGAGTCGCCGCCCGCAGGGGCTATCCTGCGCCCGCTTTGGCCATATCCCGGCCGGGGCCTGGGGGGGATAAACAGCGTGGCGACCCACGAACCGGTGGCGATCGACAGCCGTGACATGCGCGTGCAATACACGCGCCTGCCGCCGACCGATGTGATCGTGGACGATGCCAGCCGCTTTGCCCTTGAACTGTGGCAGGCCAAGCGGGCCGGGCGCATGATGCCGGCGCGCGCCGATTTCGATCCGCTGGAACTCAAGCCGATCCTCGCCCGCCTGATCCTGATCGATGTCATCACCGACCCGCCGGATTTCCGCTATCGGCTGGCCGGCACCATGACGCGCGACATGCGCGGCGTCGAGATCACCGGCCAGTCGGTGCTGGCGCTGGTGCCGCCGCAGCATGGCGTGATGCTGTGGAACGATCTGTGCGAGATGCAGCGCGAGCGCCAGCCGCAATATGTGCAGGTCAGCGTGATCACCCGCTCCGGCGAGCCGCTGTCCTACCGCGTGCTGCGCCTGCCACTCGCCGCCGATGGCGAGACGCTGGACATGGTGATGGTGGTGCAGGATCATGGCAATGCCATGCCGCTGCTGCGCAAGTATTTCGACGAGGCGCGCAGCGGCGGGCGCTGACGCGGTCTTGCCATTTCCAGTCGGTTCCCTAGTTGTAGCCGGGCCGCGAGGACGGCTTTCAGTTTCATCCGGAGATCAATCGCATGTCGTTATCGATGTACCAGGCCTCGGTGCCGGTTTTCGCCCGCACGCTGGGCGCGCTGTCCAAGATCCTGGCCAAGGGCGAGGCCCATGCCGCCGCCAGCAGCCTGATCCCGTCCGACCTGCTGGATGCCCGGCTGGCGCCGGATATGTACACGCTGACGCGCCAGATTCAGGCTGCCTGCGATGCCGCCAAATTCGGCGCCGCACGGCCGGCCGGCGTTACGCCGCCGAGCAACCCCGATACCGAGCGGGGTTTCGCCGAGCTGCAGGCCCGCATCACCGCCACGCTGGATTTCATCAACGGGATCGGCGAGGCCGCCTTTGCCGGCGCCGAAGAGCGCCCCGTGGTGGTGAAGGCCGGCAGCATCGAGCTGAATTTCACCGGCCAGAGCTATCTGCTGACCTTCGCGCTGCCGAACTTCTTCTTCCACGCCACCACGGCCTACGACATCCTGCGCCACAGGGGCGTGCCGCTGGCCAAGCGCGACTTCCTCAATCTGGGCTGATTATTTGCCATCCAGCCGGCGGCTGAAGATCACGCGCGGTTCTTCCGCATAGCCCAGGGCGTCGTAGAAGGCGCGCACCTGGGTGTTCTCCGGCCGCACCATCAGCATCACCTTGGGCACACCGCGCGCCGTCAGCCAGGCCTCGGCCGCCTGCACCATGGCGCGGCCATGGCCGGCCTTCTGCAGCGCCGGATCGACGGCGAGGTAATACAGCCAGCCGCGATGGCCGTCATGGCCGGTCATCACGCTGGCAACGATTTTGCTGTCGCGCTCGCCGACCAGAATGGTCGATTCAGGTTTGCTGACGCAGAAACTGATATCGCTGTCGGGATCGTTCCACGGCCGGGTCAGGCCGCAGGCCTGCCAAAGCGCGATGACGGCGGCGCGGTCGGTATTCTGGAATGACCGGATCTGCATGGCTCAGCCGAAATGCTGGTTGCCGCTGACCGGGAAACGGCAGCCGAGCCGATAGCGCGACGAGGGGTGCAGGAAACGCACCAGGGTGACGGCGCTGCCGCGATTCCATGTCCGCCGCATCAGCAGCAGGCAGGGTTCGCTCGGCGGCATGGCCAGTCGCATTGCCTGGTCGGGACTGGGCAGGGCGGCATCCACCACATGTTCGATCTGGTCGCAGGGCACGTTGCGCACCAGATATTCGCTGGGCGGCATGGCGGTGAAATCCTGGCCGAGGAAACCCGGTGCCATGCGCGGATTGACATAGCGGTCTTCCAATTGCACCGGCACGTCGTTTTCCAGATGCAGGCAGACGATGTGAAAGACGGATTCGCCCGGCCGCAGGTCGAGCCAGGCGCCGATATCGGGCGGCACGGCGATCCGCTCGGCCAGTTGCAGTTCGCAGCGGTAATCGTGGCCGCGCTGACGGATTTCGCTGGCGATATTGGCGATCTGCAGCAGCGTCGATTGCGGCTTGTCCTCGGCGACGAAACTGCCGACGCCAACCACACGCACGATGCGGCCTTTTTCCACCAGCTCGCGCAGCGCACGGTTGACGGTCATGCGCGAGGTACCGAATTCATCGACCAGATCCTGCTCCGAGGGCAGGCGATGGCCGGGCGGCCAGCTGCCATCCTGAATCTTGCGCTGGATGTAGTCCTTGATCCGTTCATACAGCGCCAGCGTCGGCGCGGTCCCGGAATGCAGTCTGTTGGCAGGCGCGGCGGTCATCGGCAGCTTTCCTGGCGGCGTCAGTGATCGGCGGCAATCGCCTCGGCGCGGATTTCCTCGGTCAGGCGGGCTTTGATCGCCATGAATTCCGGCGAGGTCTTGATCGTATAGGGGCGCGGATGCGGGAAATCGGTCGCCACTTCGGTCTTGATGCGGCCGGGCCGTGCGGTGAACACCACCACGCGGCTGGCCATGAAGATTGCCTCGTCGATATCGTGGGTGACGAACAGCACGGTCTTCTGCGCCTGTTCCCAGATGCCGAGCAGCAGTTCCTGCATCAGCACACGGGTCTGGTTGTCCAGCGCACCGAAGGGCTCGTCCAGCAGCAGGATTTTCGGATCGTTGGCCAGGGCGCGGGCGATGGCCACGCGTTGCTGCATGCCGCCTGACAGTTGCTTGGGGAAATGCGCCTCGAAACCGCGCAGGCCGACCTGGGCGATGAAGCGATCGCTGATCTCGCGCTGCTGCTTGGCCGGCATGCCTTTTTCACGCAGACCGAAGCAGATGTTCTGCCGCACGTTCAGCCAGGGAAAGAGGGTGTAGCTCTGGAACACCACGCCGCGATCGGCACCGGGGCCGGTGACCGGTTCGCCATCGAGCAGGATATCGCCGGTGCTCGGCGTTTCCAGGCCGGCGACCAGGCGCAGCAGGGTGGATTTGCCGCAGCCCGACGGGCCCAGCACGGTGATGAAGTCGTTGTCGGCGACATCGAGGCTGACGGGTTGCAGCGCCTGGGTCGGCTGGCCACCCTGTACACCGGGAAAGGTCTTGCCGACGTTACGGATCGAGAGACGGCTCACCGCAGGAGACTCCAGGAGAAGAGATGCTGGTTGGCTTTCTTGAAGGCCAGGTCGGAAATCAGGCCGACCAGGCCGATCACCACGATGCCGGCGATGATATGGTCGGTCGCCATCAGCGCCTGGCTGTCGGTAATCATGTGGCCGATGCCAGATGAAGCGCCGATCAGCTCGGCGACGATAATATAGGTCCAGCCCAGGCCCAGCACCTGGCGCAGCGCCTCGGCGATTTCCGGCGCGGCGCCGGGCAGCAGCACGCGGCGGATCACGCCGGTATCGGTACAGCCCAGCGTATAGGCGGCTTCGACCAGATCGCGGCGCGTGGCGCTGACGATCATGGTGATCATCAGGGTGAGCTGGAAGAAACAGCCGAGGAAGATGACGGTCAGCTTCTGGCTCTCGCCGATGCCGACCCACAGGATCAGCAGCGGAATAAAGGCCGAGGCCGGCAGGTAGCGGGCGAAGGAAATGAACGGTTCGAAGAAGGCTTCGATGGGCTTGTAGGCCCCCATGGCGATGCCGAGCGGCACGGCAATCACGGCGGCGATCAGGAAACCGCCGACCACGCGCCAGACCGTCATGCCAACATCGAAACTGAATTTCTGGGCGACAAACAGATTGAAGCCCGATGCCACGGTCTGCCATGGGGTCGCCAGGAAATGCGGCGGCACCAGGCCGGCCCAGGTGACCAGGCCCCACAGCCCCACAAATCCGACAAAGAACGCTATGCCAAGCACGATGCGATTCTCGCGCGTCACGGGGACGAGCAGTTTCATACAAACCTCGGCATAATGTTCATCATCGGACTCTGTGGGACTGCGGTATTGGCAATCAGTTCAGGAAGCTGGTGTCGAACAGGGCGTCCATGTTGGCAGGGATCGCCTTGATGACGCCGATTTCCAGCAGCAGGACGGCGGCTTCCTTGTTGAAAGCCTGGATTTCACCGCTGAAGAACTTCTTGTTCGCCGCGCGGTCGGCCCACTTGATCATGGACTGCGACTTCTCGAACTGTTCGGCGGTCTGCTTGACGTCGGCGCCCATGATGGTGAAGGCCTTGGTCTTGTCCTTGGCGATCATGTCGAGCGATTCAAAGTAGCTGTCCACCAGCGCCTTCACGGCCTTCGGGTTCTCCTTGATGAACTTCGGCGTGCAGCCAAAGCTGTCGAACACCATCGGATACTGCAGGCTGTCGGCGATCAGCTTGCCGGATTCCGGCTTGTTGCGCACCAGGCTCAGATAGGGTTCGTAGGTCACGGCCGCATCCAGGCCGCTGGTACCGGCGACAAAGGCATTGGCTGCCGGTGCCGGCTCCAGGGTCACCAGGGTGACATCGCTCAGCTTCATGCCGTTCTTCTTCAGAATCCACGACAGGGTGAAATGCGGGTTGGTGCCCGGCGCCGAGGCCGCCACGGTCTTGCCCTTCAGGTCGGTGACCTTCTCGATGCCCGGCTTGGCCACGATACCGTCAGAGCCCATGCCCTGGTCCATCTTGAACAGCTGGGTGGTGGCGATGCCGTTGGCATTCCACACGATCCAGGTTTCCACCGTGGTGGCGGCGCACTGGATGTCGCCCGAGGCCAGCGCCAGGTGGCGGTCCTTCTGCGGAATCTTGGCGATGGTGACGTCGAGGCCGTTTTTCTTGTAGATGCCGGCTTCCTTCGACAGCGTGATCGGCGCGAAGCCGGTCCAGCCCGAGATGCCGATGCCGACCTTGGTTTCCTGCGCCTGGGCCAGGGTGGCGCCGAGCGCGAAGGCGGCGCCGACGAGGGTTGCGATAGCAAGTTTGTTGGATTTGGACATCATGGTCTCCTGGATTGAACGGGCTTGAACTTTGGAATGAACCACCCCGGCACGACTGTTCGGGGCGGGGTGAGACTCAGGTGAGCGAAGCGCCGGCGGAATAGACGACAGGAAAAATCGGCGCATCGAACGGATCGCCATCGGCCATGGTCAGGCCGGTGAACGGTGGCGAACCCTTGCCGGCACGCTGGGCATAGACGGCATCGTCGCCGACCCAGCGGGCGGAAAATACGCGGCGCATGCGGGTGGAATGATTGGCCGGCGCGCCATGCACGGTACGGAAGTTGAAGGCGATCGCATCGCCGGGCTGCATCTCCCAGCCGGCGATATCCAGTTCGCCGCGCATCGCCTCGATATCGGGCATCACCTCGAAATTGTCGTTTTCATAGAGGCGCGTGCCGTTGAAGCGCATCGGGCGGAAATCCTTGCCCCAGCGATGCGAGCCGCGCACGCATTCCATCACCACGTCGCGGCCGACCGGATCAAGCGGAATCCAGAAGCTGACACTCTGTTTGCCGTCGACGCAGTAATAGGGCTGATCCTGGTGCCAGGGGGTCACCGTGCTGCCGCCGGGCTGCTTCACCAGCACATGGTCATGGAAGAAGCGGCCGGTCCTGGAGCGCATCAGTGCGGCGGCGATCTGCGCCGCCGGTGATTGCTCGACGAAGCGGCGGAATTCAGGAATGCGCTGCCAGTTGCACAGGTCCTGGAAGAAGGGGGCGGAACCGTCCTCCGGCTTCACGGTGCGCTCCAGCGGACTCGGATCGGCCATCAGCGCCGCGATGCCGGCGCGCAGGGGCTCGACCCAGTCGGCGAACAGGCCGCGCAGCACGATCACGCCGTCTGTCTGATAGGCCTCGATCTCGGTTTCGCCGATTGGTGCCGCGGCTGCGGCTGGCATCTGGTTTACGGCACTCATCCCCACCCCTCTAGAATGGTCTATACAGGTCAGAAAGCACGAACCATGCCATGCGTCGTGGCCGGTATCGTTGGATCAGCCGCGTGTGCCGTGCATCCGATCAGGCTCTGATCTCCAGCAGATTGCCCATTTTCCGGGCCATCCACAAAAGCCCCACCTGTTCGCTGTCGGTCGCCCTAGCCCCACCCCCGATGCTGCACAGATTAAGACCGTGGCGCGAAATCCGGCAAGTCAAATAATCATGTATAGACAAGTTAACCCACCCGGCTTTAGCGTCATGTCGGACATCGCCCTATGATCGGGTCACTGGGATGCGGGACCGCGCCATGCCTTACCAATTGCTGCCAGGAAAACTGCCGTTCGCCGCGCTGGCCACGCTCTATCGCGGCGGCGCCATGATCATCACGCTGGATGCCGCCGCGCGTCCGGCTGTGGATAACTCGGCTGCGCTGGTGGCCGCGGCTGCCGCCGGCGCTGCGCCGGTCTACGGCATCAACACCGGCTTCGGCAAACTCGCCAGGGTGCGCATCCCGCCCGACCAGGTGGCGGAATTGCAGCGCCGCCTGGTGCTCAGCCATGCGGTCGGCACCGGGCCCCTGCTGCCCGATGCCATCGTGCGGCTGATCCTGCTGCTGAAGATCAATTCCCTGGCCCAGGGCCTGTCCGGCGTGCGCTGGGACACCATCCAGGCGCTGCTCGCGCTGCTCAAGGCCGATGTGCTGCCCTGCGTGCCGGCGCAGGGGTCGGTCGGCGCCTCGGGCGATCTGGCGCCGCTGGCGCATCTGGTGCTGCCGCTGATCGGCGAGGGGACCGTGCGCATCGCCGGCCGTGAATGCCCGGCCGCCAAGGGCCTGGCGAAAGCCGGGCTGCAGCCGCTGCAGCTGGGCGCCAAGGAAGGCCTGGCGCTGCTCAACGGCACGCAGGTGTCGACCGCGCTCGCGCTGGCCGGGCTGTTTGCTACCGAGGATGTGGTGGCTGCGGCGCTGGTCTGCGGCGCACTCAGCACCGATGCTGCCGCCGGCAGCGACACGCCGTTCGATCCGCGGATTCACGCGGCGCGCGGCCAGCCGGGCCAGATCGTGGTGGCCGATCTGCTGCTGCATCTGCTGGAGGGATCGCAGATCCGCGCCTCGCATCGCGAGGGCGACGAGCGCGTGCAGGATCCCTACTGCCTGCGCTGCCAGCCGCAGGTGATGGGCGCGGTGCTGGATATCCTGCGCAATGCTGCCGCCACGCTGGCGGTGGAGGCCAATGGCGTTTCCGACAATCCGCTGGTGTTTGGCGAAGGTGAAATTCTCTCGGGCGGCAACTTCCATGCCGAACCGGTGGCCTTTGCCGCCGATATCATCGCCTTGGCCCTGGCAGAAACCGGCAACATCGCCGAGCGCCGCATCTCGCTGCTGGTCGATCCGGTGCTCAGCGGCCTGCCGGCGTTTCTGGCGCCCGATCCCGGCATCAATTCCGGCTTCATGATCGCCCAGGTGACGGCCGCGGCGCTGGCATCGGAGAACAAGCAGCGCGCCCATCCGGCCAGCGTCGATACCATTCCCACTTCGGCCAACCAGGAAGACCATGTCTCGATGGCGGCCCATGCCGGCTATCGCCTGCTGGCGATGGCGGAGAATGCGGCGGGCATCGTGGCGGTCGAATGGCTCTGTGCCGCGCAGGGCGTCGATCTGCGCGCGCCGCTCGTCACATCGCAGAAATTGCTGGCGGCGCAGGCCTTGCTGCGGGCGCAGGTGCCGTTCATGGCGCAGGATCGCTATCTGGCACCCGATCTGGCTGCGGCGAAAGCGCTGGTGCAGGCAGGCGCCTTGCGCCGCCTGCTGCCCGTCGCGCTGTTCGGCTAGGGCTTACTTCGGCAGGTCTTTCGATACGGCGCGGCAATAGGCCAGCGTGATGCCGAAGATCGAAAACGCGGCAACCGTAGCGACCAAAAACAGAGTCTGAGCAAACGGCATGATGCATGTCCTTTTGTTGTCGTGCAGTCAGGCCGGACGCTAGCGCCACCGACCCCGGGCAACTTTGATCTCGGTCAACCAAACCCCGAATCGCCGGCCCCTGCGATTCGCTTTGCAAATCAGGGCGCCTTGGGCTGTGCCGACGGCTTGTCTGCCGGTTTGGATATGGGTAACTGCTATCACCCGCTGCGGATCATCCGAGTCTGTATGGCGGGGGTGATCCGCGGATTCCTGGAGGGAAAAATGAACAAGGCTGATTTGATCGAGATCGTGCGTGAGACCGCCGGCGCCACCAAGGCCGCGGCCGGCGACGCGGTCGATGCGGTGTTCGAGGCAATGGCCAAGTCGCTGAAGAAGGAAGGCGGTTTCACCATCGTCGGCTTCGGCACCTTCAAGGTGTCCAAGCGTGCGGCGCGCAAGGGCCGCAATCCGCAGACCGGCGAAGCGATCAAGATCGCTGCCTCCAAGGGCGTGCGCTTCAAGGCCTCGAAGCAACTGAAGGACCGGCTGTAAGGCAGTCTGTCTTACGACATGCGAAAGGCCCGCTCATCGGCGGGCCTTTTTCTTTTGCTCAGTCCAGTTCGAAACTGTCGCAGAACTCGCCGTAGTCGCAGGTGATTTCCTCATCCTGCGCGATGTCGCGCGCGGCATATGTCACCGGCGTGGTGTTGTCGGTGTTCGGCGCCGGGCTGTGGTTGATGAAGCGGGTGTTGTCCAGGCTGACCACCCAGCCGCCCGGAATCTGCGGCGTGACATAGCCGTAGCGCTCGACGAAGGCGCGTGCCACCGGCGGCAGGGTGTCGAAATCGGCTTGCGGGATGATGCGGTCGAAGACCGGTTCGAAACGCCAGATCAGGGTGCCCCGGGCGATGGGGGCCGCGGCAAACAGGCCGACGCCCTGGATGCTGCTGGCAGCAGCATAGGTGGGAACGAGAAGCATGCAGGCGACTCCGCTATCAGCGGCGCCAGCCTAGCATGCCTCCCGTTCAATACACCTCAGCCCATATGCATCTTGAAGAAGGCCACCGCCTTGGCGAAGCCGTCCTCGGCCTGCTCCTTGCGATAGCTCGGGCGATAGTCGGCATGGAAGGCATGCGGCGTGTCGGGATAGACGTAGAAGACATTGAACTTCTTCGCCGCATCCAGTGCCGCCTTCATCTGGTCGACGGTGGCATTCGGAATGCCCTGGTCGGCGCCGCCGTACAGGCCCAGCACCGGCGCCTTCAGATCCTTGGCGATATCGACCGGATGCTTCGGCGTCAGCTCGCTGGCCTGGCCGACCAGGCGGCCATACCAGGCCACGCCGGCCTTCACCTTCGGGTTATGTGCGCTGTACAGCCAGGTGATGCGGCCGCCCCAGCAGAAGCCGGTGATGCCCAGCTTGTTGGCGTTGCCGCCGTTCTTCGCCGCCCAGGCCGCCGTGGCGTCCAGATCGGCCATCACCTGCGCATCCGGCACCTTGCCGGCGACGGCAACGGCGCCCTGCATGTCGGTCACCTTGCTCATGTCGCCCTGGCGCGCATAGAGATCGCCGGCGATCGCCTGGAAGCCCTGCTTGGCAAAACGGCGGCAGGTATCCTTGATGTATTCATGCACGCCGAAGATTTCCTGCACCACCAGGATGGTGGGGAAGGGGCCGGTGCCCGACGGCTGGGCGCGATAGGCCTTCATGGTGCCGCCCGGCACCGGGATGTTCACTTCGCCGGCGGTCAGCCCGGTCTCGTCGGTCTTGATGGCGGTCTGGCCCATCACCGGACCGGCGGCAACGGTGAAACCCGTGATGAGGCTGGTGGCCATGAAGCCGCGGCGGGAAAAATCCACCTTCGGCATGAGGCTGAGCAGATCGGCGTTCATTGGACTCTCCGGTTTGCAGATATGGGCTTGTGCAGCATGGGTCGCGGCCAGCGCTGGGCGACCGGGACGGGGCAGGATATGGGCCGCCGGGACCGAGCGTCGATAAAAATTACGTGAGAGTTACTATTATTAATTCAGCAGCCGGTAGGCAAAGGCCACGGCGGCGAAGATCGCCAGCCAGATCGCGAGATACATCAGGATGCGGCTGCTGCGCCAGGGCAGCCGCAGGGCGGCCGGCAGGATCAGCAGGGCGGCCAGCAGCACCGCAGCAAGCTGCAGCCAGTCATTCTGGGTCATGGTGCCACCCCGGAGGGAGCTGGCTTAATCGGCTGAGGAAACCTTGGTGCCGCCGGGGCGCTGGCACTGGCGGTAGAGGCGGTCGGCATCGGGCTCCTTGAATGACAGGAAGCGCATCTCCAGGCCGCTGATGACCTTGTAGGACGGGTGATCCTGCGAGGTCGGGCCGGCATATTTGGCCGGCAGCACATGCACCACCGACATCACGCGGTCGGGGCTGATGCGCATCTCGATGCGCTGGCCTTCAGCCAGCTTCTCGCTGGCGCAGACCTTGCCCAGATGGTGGTCGAAGGCCTTCACCCGGTCGTAATGCGGATCGGGATTGAATTCGGGCACGGTATTGTCGCTCGAGGCCAGCAGGGCCGGGCGGTATCTGTGGAATTCGGCGGTGGCGGTCACCACGCTGCCATAGGGGAAGAACAGTTCCACGCCGTCGAGACGGGCATGCTCGCCCATGCGGCCATCGACCACCGGCATTTCGATGATGCGTGAGGCCGACATGCGGGCGACATCGTCATTCAGCCGGATCAGGCCATGCGCGCCGCGCTCGCCGCGCTCCTTGGCGCGTTCGGTCTCGAAGGGGATCAGGGCTGTTGGCTTGGCCGCGCGTTTCGCCTGGGCGAACGCGACTCCGGTAACGCTGGCGCAGATCACAACAGTGATCGCCGCAATCCAAAATCGACGCATCAGGTTCCCCCTTTGGCGGTCGCCCGTTGGCGATGCTTGGCACTGCCCTTGATCTTCCAATGCGGGCGCAGACTATTCGATTTTATCCCGCTTGCCAAGACTCTAAGGGTTATCAAAAGGTTACCTGAAAAAATGGGAGTCTTCCGGGCTTTGCCATCGGGGGGCGATCCGGGTAAGGTACGCGCCGCTTTCAGACCCGGCAGCCGGGTCGGAATCCCCTGTCTGTGTGCTTGCGGAGTTCGGTGTGGCCAATTTCATCGAGGAAGTCGACGAGGAAGTCCGCCGCGACCGGGCGGAAAAGCTCTGGAAACGCTGGAGCCCCGTCGCTATCGGCGCTGTCGTTCTGCTGCTGGCAGGCGTCGCCGGGCATCAGGTCTGGAAGGGCTGGGAAGCCGACAAGGCCGCCGCCGCCGGTGCCCGCTTCAGTGCCGCGCTGGGCCTGGCCCAAGCCGGCAAGCCCGCCGAGGCCGCCACGGCGTTTGCCGATCTGTCGCAGGCCGATGCCGGCGGCTATGCCGTTCTGGCCCGCTTCCAGCAGGCCGCCAACCTGATCGAAGCCAAGGACATCACCGGCGCCATTGCCGTGTATGATGCCATGGCCGGCGATGCCAAGCTGGATGCCCGCTTCCGCGATCTGGCCCGCTATCTCGCCGCCTTCCATGGCATGGAGCAGTTGACGTCGGACCAGATCAAGCAGCGGCTGGCCAATATCGGCAGCGGCAGCGCATGGTACGGCAATGCCCGTGAACTCAGTGCCGTGGCAGAGTTGAAGGCCGGCAATGTCGACGAGGCCCGGCGCCAGCTCACGGCACTGGCCGACGACCCGCTGGTAGCGACCGGCCTGCGTGGCCGTGCCACCGAATTGCTCGCCGCCCTCGGCGGCCCAGTACAGTAACCGGCACAACAGGCCGAGGAACGGGATGCCCATGCAGCGCTTTGCATTACTGGCGGTTGCGGTGCTGAGCGTCGCAGCCTGCGACACCATCTCATCGATATTCGAGGAAGAGGCCAAGCCGGTCGCGACCGGCGAGCGCATCTCGGTGATCGCTTTCGACAGCCAGCTCGATCCCGATCCGCAACTGGCCGAAACGCCGGTGGCACTGCCCAAGCCATGGCGCAATCCGGAATGGCCGCAGGCCGGCGGCTATCCCAGCCATGCCATGCAGCATCTGGAACTGCCCGATCGCCTGCGTACCGCCTGGACCGGCGACCTTGGTACTGCGGCCGATGAAGAGCAGAAGATTCTGGCCCAGCCGGTGATCGCCGGCGGCCGTGTGTTTGCCATGGATGCGGCAGCGCAGGTGAGCGCCTTTGATGTCGCCACCGGCCGGCGCCTGTGGCGCGTCAACCTGACGCCGCGCAGGGAAGACAGCGGCGCCACCGGCGGCGGCCTTGCCTGGCATGCCGACAAGCTGTTCGTTGCCACCGGTTATGGCGACATCGTGGCGCTGGAACCTGCCACCGGCCGCGCCTTCTGGGCGACGCAGCTGCAGCAGCCGATCCGCGGCGCGCCGACCGCCATCGGCGGTCGCGTCTTCGTCATCACCTACGACAACCAGATGCATGCGCTCGATATCGAGCGCGGTGAAGTGCAGTGGACCCATACCGGCATCGTCGAGCCGGCCGGCTTCCTCGG
>NZ_CALRUC010000082.1:0-20603 GCF_943371255.1 Ferrovibrio terrae
ATTCCGGCATTACCGCTTCGGTCGAGGCGACGGTGCCGGTGAGAGGGATTTAACATGACGACAGCGGCGAGCAGCAGCGCGCGCGAGCGCGTCATCATCTTCGACACCACCCTGCGCGACGGCGAGCAGTCGCCCGGCGCCTCGATGAACCTTGAGGAAAAACTGAAGATCGCCGCCGTGCTCGAAGGCATGGGCGTCGATGTGATCGAGGCCGGTTTCCCGATTGCATCGAACGGCGACTTCGAAGCAGTGAATGAAATCGCCAAGCGCGTCGTCAACTCCACCGTCTGCGGCCTCAGCCGTGCCGGCAAGAAAGACATCGACCGCGCCTGGGAAGCATTGCGTCCGGCCAAGCGCGCCCGCATCCACACTTTCATCTCCACCTCGCCGCTGCATATGAAGTTCAAGTTGCAGATGGAGCCCGAGGCCGTGCATCAGGCGGTGATCGACAGCGTCAGTCATGCGCGCAACCTGTGCGACGATGTGGAGTGGAGCTGCGAAGATGGTACGCGTTCGGATCGCGAGTTTCTCTGCCGCGTGATCGAAAGCGCGATCAAGGCTGGCGCCACCACGATCAACGTGCCCGATACGGTGGGTTACACCGTGCCGGAAGAATACACGGCGTTGATGCGCTATCTGATCGAAAACGTCCCGAACAGCGATAAAGCCAGGTTTTCCGCGCATTGCCACAACGATCTTGGCCTCGCGGTTGCCAATTCGCTCGCTGCCGTAATGGGTGGCGCGCGCCAGGTGGAATGCACCATCAACGGCCTCGGTGAGCGCGCGGGCAACGCGGCGCTGGAAGAGATCGTGATGGCGCTGCGCACGCGGCCTGACGCGATGCATTTCGAGACCGGTATCAAAACCACCGACATCATGAAGGCCTCGCGCCTGGTGTCCGCCGTCACCGGTTTCGTCGTGCAGCCGAACAAGGCCATCGTCGGCGCCAATGCCTTTGCGCATGAAAGCGGCATCCACCAGGACGGCATGCTGAAGCATGCCGGCACCTACGAGATCATGACGCCTGAATCGGTCGGCCTGAACCGCTCGACGCTGGTGATGGGCAAGCATTCCGGCCGCCATGCCTTCCGCAAGAAGCTGGAGGAGCTCGGCTTCAATCTGGCCGAGAACCAGCTGAACGATGCCTTCGGCCGCTTCAAGGATCTGGCCGACCGCAAGAAGGAGGTCTTCGACGAAGACCTCGTCGCGCTGGTCGACGATACCGTGGCGCATGACAGCCATCGCATCCGCTTCGTTTCCCTGCAGGTGATCGCCGGTTCGAAGGAGCCGCAGAGCGCCGAGCTGGAACTGGAAATCGACGGCGCGGTCAAATCGGTCAAGGCGACCGGCAACGGCCCGGTCGATTCGATTTTCAACGCGATCAAGGCCCTGTTCCCGCATACCGTCAATCTGCAGCTGTATCAGGTGCATGCCGTGACCCAGGGCACCGATGCTCAGGCCGAGGTGACGGTACGGCTGGAAGAGGGCGGCAAAACGGTCAACGGCCAGGCCTCCGATGCCGACACGCTGGTGGCGAGTTGCCGGGCTTATATTCACGCGCTCAACAAGCTGCTGGTGAAGCGGGAAAAGACCGCGCCGGCCGCCATGAGTGCGTAATTTTCATGGCCGGCGCAGACCGGAAAATATGGGGGCTGGGGGTTGCGCTGCTCCGGCATCCGAGGCGATAACGGCGCGAATTTACGCTGGTGAGGATTTTTCTCGATGTTTTCGCGTTTGATGGGTTTCATGTCGGCCGATATGGCCATCGACCTGGGCACGGCCAACACGCTGGTTTATGTCAAAGGTCGCGGCATTGTCCTGAACGAACCGTCGGTCGTCGCCATCGCCAATAACCGCGGCAAGAAGCAGGTTCTGGCCGTCGGCGACGAGGCCAAGCAGATGCTGGGCCGCACGCCGGGCAATATCGAGGCCATCCGCCCCCTGCGCGACGGCGTCATCGCCGATTTCGAAGTGGCGGAAGAGATGATCAAGCATTTCATCCGCAAGGTGCACAACCGCCGCAGCTTCGCTTCGCCGCAGGTGATCATCTGCGTGCCGTCGGGCTCCACCGCGGTCGAGCGCCGCGCCATCATGGATTCGGCTGAATCGGCCGGCTCGCGCCGCGTCTTCCTCATCGAGGAGCCGATGGCTGCCGCGATCGGTGCCGGCCTGCCGGTCACCGAGCCGACCGGCTCGATGGTGGTCGATATCGGCGGCGGCACCACCGAGGTGGCCGTGCTGTCGCTCGGCGGTATCGTCTATTCGCGCAGCGTGCGCGTCGGCGGCGACAAGATGGATGAAGCCATCATCGCCTATATCCGCCGCAACCATAACCTGCTGGTGGGCGAGGCCTCGGCCGAGCGCATCAAGAAGCAGATCGGCTCGGCCGCACCGCCGGAAGACGGCAACGGCCTGTCGATGGAGATCAAGGGCCGCGATCTGATGAACGGCGTGCCGAAGGAACTGGTGATCAACCAGCGCCAGATCGCCGAAAGCCTGGCCGAACCGGTGGGCGCCATCGTCGAGGCCGTGAAGGTCGCGCTGGAACACACCGCGCCGGAACTGGCCGCCGATATCGTCGACAAGGGCATCGTACTCACCGGCGGCGGCGCGCTGCTCGGCAATCTCGACCTGGTGCTGCGCCATGCCACCGGCCTGCCGGTGTCGATCGCCGACGAACCGCTTTCCTGCGTGGCGCTGGGCACCGGCCGTGCGCTGGAAGAAATGAAGACGCTGAAGCACGTGCTGTACAACCCGCCGTACTGAACGGCGGCCGACTGAACCAAAGGAGCTGACGGGGGCTCATGGCAAGACGGACCGGACGCAGTGCCTGGATAGCAGCGCCGATACGCGCGCTGCTGCAGCGTTTTGCGTTTCTGCTGCTGCTTGCCGCTGCCGCCGGCCTGATCCTGGTCAGCCGCATCGATCGCCCGGCGGTCGAACGCACGCGGGCGCTGGTTGCCGATGTGGTCGAACCGGTGCTCACGGCCGTGGCGCAACCGGTCGGCGTGGTCAACGCGGCGATCGGCTGGGTCGACGATATCCTGTTCGTGCATGAAGAAAACTTCCGCCTGCGCACCGAGAATGCGCGTCTGCTGCAGTGGCAGGAAGTGGCGCGCCGGCTGGAGCAGGACAATGCCAGCCTGCGCCGGCTGCTCGCCGCCGGCCCCGATCTCACCAACACCTTCGTCACCGGTCGTGTGATTGCCGATGGTGGCGGTTCGTTTGTGCGTACCGCGCTGCTCAACATCGGTGCCAAGGATGGCGTGCGCAAAGGCCAGGCGGTGATCGGCGAGGGCGGTTATGTCGGTCGCGTTACCGAGGTCGGCTATCGCGCTGCCCGCATCCTGCTGCTGACCGACCTGAATTCACGACTGCCGGTGATGCTGCAGGAGGGCGGCCATCGCGCCGTGCTGACCGGCGACAACTCGCCCTTCCCGCGGCTGGAATACCTAACCGGCGCGGCGAAGCCGGTGATCGGCATGCATGTGGTCACCTCGGGCGATGGCGGCCAGTTTCCTGCCGGGATTCCGGTTGCCGAGATCGTGTCCACCGATGGCGGCGTGCGCGTGCGGCCGCTGGTCGATCTCGGCCGGCTCGATTTCCTGCGCGTGATGCAGTTCGACGAGACCCGCATCGATGCGGAAGACCCGTCGGCCGCATTGCCGCCGCTGCTGCCACAGGCTCAGGCCCAAGCGCCGGCCCAAGCCCCGGCCCAAGCCCCGGCCCAAGCCCCGGCTCCGTCTTCGGCAACGCCACCGGCTTCCGCCCCGGCGCCGAAGCCAAGGCCCTGAGGAAGCCGCGGAATGTCCGCGCTGCTCCGCCAGACCAGTCGCCGCATCCGCGCCCTGCTGCCGATCTTCAGCAGCATCGCTCTGGTGATGTTCGGACTGCTGCCAATCGGCCTGCCGCATTTCGACAGCGTCGGCCCGGCCTTCGCCCTGATGGCGGTGTTTTACTGGAGCATCTTCCGCTCGGATCTGATGACCATGGCGGGCGCTTTCCTGATCGGGCTGCTGCTTGATCTGCTCTCGGCCGGTCCGCTTGGTCTGAATGCACTGGCGCTGGTGCTGGTGCATGAACTGGGCATGGCGCAGCGCAAGGTGTTTCTCGGCTCGTCCTTCCTGATGAACTGGGCGGCTTTTGCCCTGGTGCTCGGCGCCGTGCTGCCGGCCGGCTGGATGATCGTCTCGCTGCTGCACTGGCGGCTGCAGCCGACCGTACCGCTGGTGGCGCAGCTGCTGCTGTCGCTGACGCTTTATCCGGCCGTCTACTGGGCCCTGAGCAAGCTTGAGCGCCGCTGGCTGCGCACCTCGGTGGCCGTCTGATGGCGATGACCCCATGGCAATGAACCGGCGCGACAACGACCTGCAGCGGGTGTTCACCCGCCGCGCGCTGCTGCTGGGCACGGCGCAGCTTGGCCTGTTTGGCGCTCTGATCGGTCGGCTCTATTACCTGCAGGTGATGGAATCCGACAAATATACGCTGCTGGCCGAGGAAAACCGCATCAACATGCGGCTGCTGTCGCCGCGGCGCGGCCGCGTGCTCGACCGTTTCGGCACCGAACTGGCGTCAAACCGCCGCAACTACCGCGTCATGATCGTGGCCGAGCAGACCCGCAATGTCGATGCCACCCTGGAAGCCTTGTCGAAGCTGATCCAGGTTGACGATACCCAGCGCGCCCGCGTGAAACGCGAGATCGAGCGGCGCCGCAAATTCGTGCCCGTCGTGGTCGCCGAGAATCTGTCCTGGGACGACTTTGCCAAGGTCAACCTGCATTCGCCCGATCTGCCCGGCGTGCAGCTCGATGTCGGCGAGACCCGCGACTATCCCTATGCCGGCACCTTCAGTCATGTGGTGGGCTATGTCGGCGCAGTGTCGGAAACCGAAATCGGCGACGATCCGCTGCTCGAACTGCCGGGCTTCCGCATCGGCAAGAGCGGCGTCGAAAAGGTCTATGACGAACGGCTGCGCGGGCGCGCCGGCCACAGCCAGATCGAGGTCAACGCCTATGGCCGCGCCATCCGCGAGCTGGAGCGTCATAACGGCGTGCCGGGCGAGGATATCGTGCTGACCATCGATGCCGACCTGCAGCGTTTCGCGCAGGAGCGTTTCGGCGAGGAGAGCGGTGCCGGCGTGGTGATCGACATTCATACCGGTGACATCCTCGCGCTGGTATCCAATCCGGGCTACGACCCCAACTGGTTCAATGTCGGCATCACCGGGCCGCAATGGCGCCAGCTCAATGGCGACAAATACAAGCCGCTGATCAACAAGGCGATCCAGGGCCAGTATCCGCCAGGCTCGACCTTCAAGATGCTGGTCGGCCTGGCCGCGCTGGAGGCCGGCACGATGACGCCCGATACGCGCGTGTTCTGCCCCGGGCATATGGACTTCGGCAACAACACCTTCCATTGCTGGAAGAAGGGCGGCCACGGCACCATGAACATGGCCTCGGCCATCGAGGAAAGCTGCGACGTCTATTTCTACGAGGCGGCGCGGCGCACCGGCGTCGACAAGGTGGCCGAGATGGCCAAACGCCTTGGCCTGGGCGAATTCACCGGCATCGACCTCACCGGCGAACGGCGCGGCCTGATCCCGACCCGGGCCTGGAAGCAGGCGGTGCTGGGCCAGCCCTGGGCGCAGGGCGAGAATCTGGTGATCGGCATCGGCCAGGGCTATGTCACCTCCACGCCGCTGCAGCTGGCCGTGATGACGGCGCGGCTGGCCAATGGCGGCTATGCCGTGCAGCCGCGGATCGTGCGCAAGGATGATGCACTGGGCCCGACCACAGACCCGCGGCTGGCGGCGCAGCGCTGGCCGCATATCGGGCTGAAGCGCGAGCAGCTCGATCTGGCGCTGGAAGGCATGATCCGCGTGACCACGCCGCCGCGCGGCACGGCATCGGGCGCCCGCATCACGCTGGCGCAGTATGCCATGGCGGGCAAGACCGGCTCCAGCCAGGTGCGTCGTATCAGCCGGCTGGAGCGCGAGACCCGCGTGCGCAAGAACGAGGAAAAGCCCTGGGAGGAGCGCGATCACGCGCTGTTCGTCGCCTTTGCGCCGATCAGTGCGCCGCGCTATGCCTGTGCAGTGATTGTCGAGCATGGCGGTTCCGGCGCCAAGATGGCGGCGCCGATTGCCCGCGATATCATGCTGGAAGTGCAGAAACTCGATCCGTCGCGCAAGTCGCGCACGGCCCCGGGGCCGACCACGGCATCCGGCGCCGGCACGCCGAAGGACGGGGGCTGAGATGGCGCATTGGTCCAGCCGCGGCAACGACCAGTCGTTCGGCCGCAAGCTGCGCGACGTCAACTGGGGCCTGGTGCTGCTGATCAGCCTGATCGCCAGCATCGGCTTTTCGGCGCTGTATTCGGCGGCCGGTGGCGATATCGACCCCTGGGCCGATCGCCAGATGGCCCGCTTCGCCATCGGCCTGGTCATCATGGTGATGATCGCGGTCACCGACATCCGCATCTGGATGCGCTTCTCCTATATTGTCTACGCAGTCGGCGTGGTGCTGCTGATCGCGGTCGAACTGGTCGGCCGCATCGGCATGGGCGCGCAGCGCTGGCTCGATCTGGGCGTGGTGCATGTGCAGCCGTCGGAGATCATGAAGATCGCGCTGGTGCTGACGCTGGCACGCTATTTCCATGGCCTCTCCTACGAGGATGTCGGCCGCATCCGCTGGCTGGTGGTTCCGCTTGCCATCGTGCTGGTGCCGGTCGGCCTGGTCATCAAGCAGCCCGACCTGGGCACTGCCATGCTGCTGCTCGCCTCGTCCGGCGCGGTGTTCTTCTTTGCCGGCGTGCGGGCGTGGAAATTCCTGCTGGTGATCTTTGGCGGCGGCGCGGCCCTGCCGGTGGCGTGGAATTTCCTGCACGACTACCAGAAGCGCCGGGTGCTCACCTTCATGAACCCGGAGCAGGATCCGCTCGGCTCGGGTTACCACATCCTGCAATCCAAGATCGCGCTCGGCTCGGGCGGCTTTTCCGGCAAGGGCTTCATGCAGGGCACGCAAAGCCATCTGAGCTTCCTGCCCGAGAAGCAGACCGACTTCATCTTCACCATGTATGCCGAGGAGCACGGCCTGATCGGCGCGCTGGTGCTGATCGCGCTGTATATCCTGCTGATCGCCTATGGCTATGCCATCGCGCTGAGGGCGCGCAGCCAGTTCGCGCGCCTGCTGGCGGGCGGCCTAACCACCATGCTGTTCCTCTATGTCTTCATCAACATCGCCATGGTGTCGGGCCTGGTACCGGTGGTGGGCGTGCCGCTGCCGCTGGTGTCCTATGGCGGCACGGCGATGATGACGCTGCTGGTCGGCCTCGGCCTGCTGATCAACTGCTATGTGCACCGCGATGTGGAAATCCCGCGCCATATGAGCGGGCTCTGAAGCCTGTTTCCGGGCGAATCGCGGCGATTTAAGCCTTTGAGCGGCCGTAGGAATTTCCTTGGGTTGAAGCGCTTGCAATTCCGGCGAATCCGGGTATTTTCCCCCAGCTTTCGACGACCCGTGGGCGCATAGCTCAGTTGGTAGAGCAGCTGACTCTTAATCAGCGGGTCCCAGGTTCGAGCCCTGGTGCGCCCACCATTTTTCCACTGTCGCGAAAGCACTTGCCGTTTCCGATAAAAGTCCAATGACCGCCCGGCAAGGGCTGCGCTAGCATGGATTTGCCGTTCAGATTGCCCTGCCCGGCGGTGCAGGCACGGAGGGCATGGGCATGACACCAGATGTCATTGCGTCTTACGCCACCATCATCCTGTTATTCCCGATGGCCTATTTCATGCGGGCCGCACCGGCTTTCCTGCTGGTGAAACTGGAATCCCCATTGTCGCGCAATTGCTGCGCGGCCTGTTCAGCGCCTATTTCCAAATGGTGGTCTTGCCGGTGATTGGCGGCGGTCTCACGCCGCCGCGAAGCCGCGCAGCCGGTCGATGATGCGCTGGCCGATCTGGCCGCCATCGCCAGTGATGCGGTTGCGTGACACCGTATCCAGGGCAGAGGCGTAGCCTGCCACCAGCGCAAGGTCGCGCTCGCCCGGCGCTGTGCGGGCCCTCAGGAAGCGGCAGAGCTCGTCGGCAATCTCGGTCACCAGCGGATAGCCGAAGGTGCTGCCCTGGCCTTTCAGGTTATGCGCCAGCTGGAAAATCCGTTCGAAGCAGGCGCGAGCTTCGGAAGGATGGCTGCTGGCGCTGCGCAGTTCGGCGGCAATCATGGTGCCCGCTTCACACAGGAAGCGTTCGAAGTCGCTGCGCAGGCGGTCGAGGGTGCCGCTGGCATCGGCCAGCTGCTGTTGGGTCGTGGTGGTGTCATCGCCGTTGGCGGCGCGACGGTCGGGCCCGTCATAGGCGCGCTGGCCGCGCCGACGGTCCGGTCCACGATAGCTGTCGGTATTGACGAATTCGCGCACATTCAACAGGGCGGTACGCAGCTTGGCCTCGATCTGCACCGGCGAGAAGGGCTTGAGCATGAAGTCGGTGATGCCGGCATCGCGCGCCGCCTTGACCCGCCACTCTTCACCATAGGCCGTCATCATGATGATCGGAATCCGGCTGATGCGCTCGTGATCGGCGCGGCGCACACTGTCGGCCAGCTCCATGCCGGTCTCGCCGATCATCTCCCAGTCGGTGAAAATCAGATCGACGGTGTTGCCGTGCAAAGCCTTGAGTCCATCCTCGACGCAGGCGCAGGCAATCACCTCGCGCACGCCAAGATCGCGCAGCAGCATGCGGAGCAGGCGGCGTGTGCCGTCATTGTCATCGACGATGAGGATGGTGGCGTCGTTGATTTTCATTCTTGCAGATCCGGATTTGACGTGCAGCGAAGTGTTGGCTGCACTCTATGGACGGGCCATGACCGCGACAAATTTATTTGCGTTGAGAAGGGTGCTCGTTATCGAAAATTAACGCGGTCCGTCGCGCTTTCTGTCGCATAGTGCAGCCTGACGCGTTCAACGCTGATCGTCCGGCATCGCACCGGGATACTGCCATCATGGTTCTGTTCAATCGTTTTCGCATTCGTCTGTCTGCGGCCGTTCTCGCGTTCGGCATCCTGTTCACGCTCGGCCAGATCGCCGGCGTGGCGTTGCTGCTGGGCTATGGCCGTTTCGAAACCATCGAGAATGCGCGCCACGAACTGGAAGGCCGCTCGGCGCTGATGGCGGCGCATACGCGGCAAATTCTTACCGCGGCAAATATCGTCCTGGAATCCGTGGCGGAAGATGCGCGGCGGGCGAATGCCCAGACGCCGGAGCAGTTCCGCGCCCTGCTGGCCGGGCGTGACAGTTTCGACCGCTTGGTGCAGCGCGCCCAGGTGGTGCCGCAGGTCGATGTTGCCACCATTGTTGCACTGAATGGCGATGTGCTGAATTTCACCCGCAGTTATCCGCCGCCGCCGATCAATCTGTCCGACCGTGACTATTTCAAGGCGCATTTCGATGGCTCCGGACTGGCGCTCTATGTCTCGGTACCGGTGAAGAACCGCGGTACCGGCAGTTGGACCTTCTATCTCAGCAAGGCGATCCGCGCGCCGCAGGGCGAAATCATCGGCATGGTGCTGACAGGCATCGAAAGCCGCTTTTTCGTCGATGTGTTCCAGGCCCTGGCCGCCGAGGAGGCCGGCGTCGCCGTATCACTGTTCCGCGAGGATGGCGTGCTGCTGTCGCGTTCGCCCTGGCGCGAGGATGCCGTGGCGCAATCCTTCGCCAATCAGGCCGCCTTCCGCATCCTCGGCTCTGCGCCGAAGGCGCATGCGGCCGTGACCGGCGATTACCGCTTGGCCGAGCCCGGCTCATCGGTCGAGCGCATCGTCGCGCCCAGCCGCGTCGAGGGCTTTCCGTTGGTGATCAACATGACGCTGCCGATCGGCCCGCTGCTGGCCGAATGGTGGCGGCATTCGCTCACCCTGCTATGGGTGATGGTGCCGGCAATCCTGCTGTTCCTGCTGCTGACCGTGCTGGCGGCCCGGCTGTTCCGGCAGCGCGAGGAGATGATCGTCGCCCTGACCGAAGCGCGGGAGCGGGCCGAAGTCGCGTCGCGGGCGAAATCCTCCTTCCTCGCCAATATGAGCCACGAGATCCGTACGCCGCTCAATGGTATCCTCGGCATGCTCGATCTGGTGCGCCAGCACGATCTCGCCCCAGATGTCAGCCGCTTCGTCGGCAATGCCGATCTTTCGGCGCGGCACCTGCTCACCGTGGTCAACGATATCCTCGACCTCTCCAAGCTGGAGGCCGAGATGATGACGGTGGAGCCGATGAATTTCTCGGTGAGCGATCTGGTGAACCAGGTGATGTCACTGATGAAGGTGCAGGCTGATGCCAATGGCGATGTTCTGGAATGCCGGATCGCCGATACCGTACCGGAATATCTATGTGCCGATGAGGCGCGGTTGCGCCAGATCCTGCTCAACCTGGTTTCCAATGCGGTGAAGTTCACGCGCAAAGGGACCGTTCGCATTGCCGTCACCGCCGAGCCGCGCACTGTCGAGGCCGAGGGCAAGGCGGCGGAGTGGATGCTGCGTGTCGAGGTCTCTGATACCGGGATCGGTATTTCCGAAGCTGCACGCGCCGCCCTGTTCCAGGATTTCACCCAAGCCGACAATTCGATCTCGCGTCGTTTCGGCGGCACCGGGCTCGGCTTGTCGATCTGTCGTCGCCTGGTGCGCTTGCTCGGGGGTGACATCGGCTTCGACAGTGAGGAGGGCCGTGGCGCCCGCTTCTGGCTGACGGTGCCTTGCCTTGCCGGCGAGGCGGTGGAAGCAGCGCTCAGCCAGATGGAAACCCAGGCGGCCGCGGAGCATCGAGCGCTCCGCATCCTGGTGGCCGAAGACAATCCGATCAATCAGGAACTGATCACCCATATGCTGAAATGGGCCGGGCATCATTGCGACATTGCCGGCAACGGCATCGAGGCCCTCGCGGCCCTGGACCGTGAACCCTACGATCTGGTGCTGATGGACATCCACATGCCGGAAATGGATGGCGTCACGGCGATGCAGCAGATCCGCGCCATGCCACCACCGCTGTCGCAGATTCCCATCATCGTGCTGACGGCCAATGCCATGCAGGGCGACCGCGAGAAATATCTGGCGGCCGGGGCTGATGGCTATATTTCCAAGCCGATCGAGGCGACGGCGCTGTTCAGGGCCATCGCCCGCGTCATGGGGGAACGGCAGGATGACGCGGAGCTCCCTGTCACTGTGCCAGCTACGCCGGAGCAACCGATGTCGTCCAAGGCAGAAGAGGACATGAACAGCCTGCTAGCGCAGCTCGACCGCCTGGCCGATCCACGCTAGCGCGGGATTCAGCGCAACCCGTCCTCGCCCTTGATCTCGGTTGCCGCCAGGCCGCCCAGCCGGGCATGCGGGCGGCCGCCGGTTGCCATCGCCAGCGCATAGACGATCTCATCAGCCCGCGGCGCATCGTCGATGCTGAGCCCGATGGTGTTGAAATGCGAGCGCACATAGGCCGCATTCACATGGCCCAGCGGCATCATCAGCCGCGCGCCCACTGCGCCGATCATCTTGCCGGCCGGCACGATCGCCTTGGTATCGCCCAGCACCTGACGCATCCCCCAGCCACCCGATGGGTGCCACATGGCGCCATGCTCCATCTCGCCATCGGCGCCGACAATGGCGCCCTTGCCATAGGCCTCGACCTCGGCCGGCTTGGCATCCAGCGCCTTGAGCAGGCGGCGGGCCACCTCGCGGCCCAGCTCGTTCAGCGCCTCCATGCCGGGCATGAGGTCGGCCTCGTAACGGCCGGCATATGGATTGTTCACCACAACGGCAGCCGTGCCGATGCGCAGGGGCGAGGCGAGGGCAGGGCCGCGTTCGTGCAGCACTTCCTCGACGGAGGTGACATATTTACGGACGGTCCACATGGCGGGACGCCTTTCTGTGCGATCAGGCTTCGTTGACGACCGGGTTGCGCAGCAGGCCGATCTTTTCGATCTCCACCTCCACCACATCGCCATGTTTCATGAAATGCGGCGGCTTGCGACTCCAGCCCACGCCGGCCGGGGTACCGGTGACGATCACATCGCCGGGCACCAGATCAAAGATGGTGGAGCAATAGTTGATGATGGTGGGAATCTTGAAGATCAGGTTGCTGGTATTCGACGACTGTTCGGTCTTGCCGTTCAGCCGCAGCTCCAGCTTCAGGTTCTCCGGCTCGGGGATTTCATCCGCCGTCACCATCCAGGGGCCGAAGGCGCCGGTGCCCTGGAAATTCTTGCCTGCCGCGATCTGCTTGGCATGGAACTGCCATTCGCGGATGCTGGCATCGTTGTAGCAGGCATAGCCGGCGATATGTTTGTACGCGTCTTCCTTCGCGATATGGCGGCCGGCCGTGCCGATGATCAGCGCCATCTCGCCTTCCCAGTCGAGCTGCTCCGACACCTTGGGGCGGATGATCGGCTGGCCATGCGCCACCTGCGAACGCCAGACGCGCAGGAAGATCGGCGGGAATTCCGACAGCTCGCGATGCATGCCGGCGGCCAGCACCTCCTGGTGATGGTCCATGTAGTTGCGCACCATGCAGACGATCTTTTCCGGGCGCGGGATCACCGGCAGCAGCGTCACCTCATTCAGCGCCAGATCGGCCTTCAGGCCGGCGACGATCTTATCGCGAGCGGCGAAATCGGCACTGCCGATGAAGTCGGCCAGTGTCGCATGCTTGCCGGCGAAATGCTGGCCGAGGTCGACAATCCGGTCGCCTTGTACGGCGCCATAGGATTCGCGACCCTTGGTAGTGAAGGATGCCAGCTTCATACGTTTTCTCCCTGATGAACGCTCGGACTGATATTGAAATTATTCTGCAGGTTCAGCTTCGGCCTGCTGCGCCTTCATGGCATTGGCAATGTTTTGCGCCGTATTTTGCACATGCTCGCGCAGGCGTTCGGCGGCCAGAGCCGGATCGCGCGACAGCACGGCATCCATCAGCCGCTTATGCTCGCCGCTTTTGTTATGGGCGCGTTTGCGCATGGACGCAGACAGACGGCGATAGCGCTCGGCCTGATCGAACAGACTGGCGCACATATTGGCCAGCCGCTTCGAACGGCCACCGGACAACAGCGCCATGTGGAAATCGCGGTGGCGCCGGCTCCATTCCTCGTTCAGCGGCACCTGCTCCTCATAGATGCGCTTTTCCTCGCGCTCCAGCCGGTAGAAGGCGGCGACGATGCGCGCCTCCCAGTCGTCACCGCCCTCGGTGATCGAAGCTTCGACCGCTTCGCGCTCCAGCACGATACGCAGGCCTACCAGATCATGCAGATCATCCAGCGAGATCGGTGCGACGCGGAAACCGCGATTGCCTTCCGCCGTCACCAGGTTTTCGGCGGTCAGACGATTCAGCGCTTCGCGCAGCGGACTGCTGGAGATCCCGTATTCCCTTTGCAGCAGGTCGATCTTCAGCTTTTCGCCGGGAAGCAATGCGCCGCGCAGGATGGCCTGGCGCAGCAGGGCATGGGCCTTTTCCACCAGGGTGGCTTCGGCCCCCGCAGATGGGACTTCCGGACGGGCGGTGAGGGCGCTGGCAGTATCCATGGTGGAATCTGTTTTGTGCATTGTTGTAGACATTATGCATAAAATTAGTCTTAATGCAAATACTACAAGGGTGCCCGCGGAGCGAAATCGTATGCTCCGGAGCGGTAATCCGCAGAAAACGTCTAGGGAGAATCACCATGCGCAGAATCGCAGCGCTCGCCGGAGCCGTCTTCAGTGTCTCAGTCCTTGCCAGCCCGCTGGCCGTGGCCGCCGACTATCCCACCCGCCCGATCACCCTGGTGCATGGCTTTGCCGCCGGCGGTACCGCGGATGTGATTTCCCGCCTGGTCGCCCAGCCGCTGAGCGAGATTCTCAAGCAGCCGGTGATCGTGGAGCAGCGTCCGGGTGCCGGTGGCAACAACGCCTCGCGCTCGGTCGCCAATGCCGCACCCGATGGCTACACCATCGGCCTGCCCACCGGCGGCCATGCCGTCTCGGCCGGCCTGTACAAGAACCTGCCGTTCCATCCGGTCGACAGCTTCGAGATGATTTCCACCGTGGTCTATTACGCCTTCGCCGTGGCGGTGAAGCCGGATTTCCCCGCCAATGACATGAAGGGCCTGCTGGCCTATGCCAAAGCCAATCCGGGCAAGCTGGACTACGGCTCGGCCGGTATCGGCTCGACCCATCACCTGACCGGTGAACTGCTCGGCTCGGTGGCCGGCATCCAGTGGAACCATGTGCCCTATCGTGGCGAGGCGGCGGCCTTCACCGGCCTGCTCAGCGGCGACCTGCCGATCATCATCGCAACGACAGTGACGGTGCAGCCGCAGCTGGCCGCGGGCAAGCTGAAGGCACTGGCGGTCAGCTCGCCGACGCGCTTCCGCGGCATGCCCAATGTGCCGACCGTCGCCGAAAGCGCGCTGCCGGGCTTTGACGTGCGTACCTGGGCCGGGCTCTTCGCCCCCAAGGGCACGCCGAAGGAGATCATCGCGCAGCTCAATGCCGCCGTGCAGCAGGCGCTGGCCCGCCCCGAGGTAAAGTCCAAGATCGAAGAGATCGTCGGCGGCGACGTGCAGGGCAGCACGCCCGAAGCGATGCGGACCATGGTGGCATCGGAAGCGGCGCGCTGGACCGATGTGATCAAGAAGGCAAATATCCCGCAGCAGGAATGATGGTGTGCAGACAGTCCTGATTCACAAGACCGGCGGGCCCGAGGTTCTCGAGCCCGCCGATGTTGCCATGCCGGTGCCCGGCCCCGGCGAGGTTCTGGTGCATGCCGCAGCCATCGGTGTCGGCTGGCCCGATGTACTGATCCGCACCGGCGTCTACAAATGGATGCCGCCGCTGCCAACCAGCCCGGGCAGCGACATGAGCGGTCGGATTGCCGCCCTCGGCGCCGGGGTCGACACATGGACGGTCGGCCAGAAAGTGCTGATCACTGCGCGCGAGCTGAAGCAGCGCGGCGGCTGCTACACCGAAGCCCTGGTGGTGCCGGCGACAGCGCCCTTTCCGCTGCCCGAGGCTGTCGATCTCGATGCGGCGGCCTGCCTGCCGAATTACCAGGTGGCCTGGGCGATGCTGCGCGATGTGCTGCAGGGCCGTAAACTGCGCAGCGTGTTCATTGCCGGAGCCGCCGGCGGTGTCGGCTCGGCTGCCGTGCAGCTGGCGCGCCATCTCGACCTCACCGTGATCGGCAGCGTCAGTTCGGCGGCGAAGGAACGCTTTGCCCGCGAGCAGGGCGCCGATCATCTGATCGACTACAGGCGGGAGAACCTGCTGACCCGCGTACTGGAGCTGACCGATGGCCGCGGCGTCGATCTGGTGCTCGACCATATTGGCGGTCCGGGGCTGAATGACTGCCTGAAGATGCTGGCGCCGTCTGGCACGCTGGTGTCCTACAATGCCATCGCCGGCCTGCCCTCGAGCGATATTTTCGGCGAGATGCGGGCGCTGCTGTCCAGGAGCCTGACGCTGCGCTGCTTCTCCATGCATGTGCTGGATGCCGATCCCTCCCTGCGCCGCCAGATCATGACCGAGGTGATTGACCTGCTCGCCAGGGGCGCGATCCGGCCGGTGGTCAGCGCGCGCCTGCCGCTGGCGCAGGCCGCCGATGCCCACCGCATGATCGAGCGCGGCGATGCGCTCGGAAAAATCCTGCTTGTACCCTAACTTTCGCGTTCAGTGAGGACTGCCATGGTCGAACCGATCATCCGCATCAAGGACATTGCCTGGATCCGCCTGCGTTCGCCCGATCTCGACCTGCAGGAGGAGTATCTCACCACTTTCGGCCTGCACCGGGTCGAACGCACCGCAACGGCGCTGTACATGCGCGGCACCGATCCGGTGCATCACATCCATATCACCGAGAAGGGCGATCCGGCCGTGCTGCGCATCGGCTTCTGGGCGAATTCTCTGGATGATCTGCACAAGCTGTCGAAGGAAGGCGCCGGCGCCTCGGCGGTGGAATCGCTGGACGAACCCGGCGGCGGCAAGCGGGTGCGGATCAAGGAGCATAATGGCATGGAGCTGGAGGTGGTATGGGGCGTCGAAGGCGCCGCGCCGCTGCCGGTCGAAACCCATACCCTGAATGCCGGCTACGACAAGCTGGCCCGACCGGGCGCGTTGCTGCGCGTCGGTCACCGGCCCTCGCAGGTCAAGCGCATTGGCCATGCCGTGATCAGCACGCCCGAGATCGAGAAATCGGTGGCCTGGGCCCAGCGGCATCTCGGCATCGTCGCCTCCGACGAGGTGCATGCCGAAGATGATCCCGCCATGCTGCTGGCCAGCTTCAACCGCGTCGATGCCGGCGAGGCCTATGTCGATCACCATGTAATGATGTTCGGCCGTCATGCCAGTGTCGGCCTCAACCATATTTCCTTCGAGGTGCAGGATATCGACGATCTCGCCACCGGCCATGACACCCTGATGCGGAAATACCCCGACCTGCATCTCTGGGGGCTCGGCCGGCATACGCTGGGCGCGCAGATCTTCGATTACTGGCGCGATCCCTGGGGCCGCGTGCATGAGCACTGGACCGATACCGATGTGCTGAACAGCAGCCATGAATATCGCCGGCATCCGAAGAGCACCGGCCTGCATTCGCAATGGGGACCGCAGGCGCCGCAGGCCTTCCGCGATGCGGCAAGCCGCTAACGCCAAGGCCTGATTTCCCGCGGTATCCCGCCGCCCCGGCTGGAACCAAGGCCAAGCTGCGCCGTTTCATGGGCTCACACCAGCCGGGGTAGCCCTTTGACACTTCCGCAAGCTCTGTCCTTCGGCCTGATCGCCGGCATCGTCGCGTTGTTTATCTGGAACCGCTTCCGTTTCGATCTGGTCGCCCTGTTCGGCCTGCTGGTCGCGGTCGCCATCGGCGTTGTGCCGGTGGAGAAGGCCTTCGACGGCTTCAGCGACCAGGTGGTGGTCATCGTTGCCTCCGCGCTGGTGATCAGCGCCGGCGTCGGCAAGTCCACCGTGATCGGCCGGCTGGTACGCAAGGCGGAACCGTTCCTGACTTCAACCACGCGGCAGGTGGCGGCACTCACCTTTGCCACCATGGTGCTGTCGGCCTTCATGAAAAATATCGGCGCACTGGCCATCCTGCTGCCGATTGCTATCCAGATGGCGCGGCGCAGCAAAACCTCGGTGTCGATGCTGCTGATGCCGATGGCCTTTGGTTCGCTGATCGGTGGTCTGGTCACGCTGATCGGCACCTCGCCGAATATCCTGGTCGCCCGCGTGCGCGCCGAACTGACCGGCGCGCCCTTCGAGATGTTCGACTTCGCACCGGTCGGCATCGGCATTGCCGTCTGCGGCTTCCTGTTCCTGACCGTGGGCTGGCGCCTGCTGCCGCGCAACCGCACGCCGCCGGCCTCGGCGGAGCAGGCCTTCGAGACCGACCCCTATCTGACTGAAGTGCGCATCGGTGAGAAGTCTACCCTGCTGGAGAAGACCGTCGCCGACCTGGAGGCGCTCGGCGAGGGCGATGTCGAAGTGGTGGCGATCATCCGCGAGAACAAGCGCCGCTCTACGCCGGCCTGGCACTGGCAGTTGTTTGCCAACGACATCCTGGTGCTGCGCAGCGATCCGCATGCGCTGAACAAACTGATCGAAGAGGCAAAACTTGATTTGCATGCGGCCAAGAAGGCCGCGGCCGAGGCCGAGGCTGAAGCGGGCCGCAGCGCGCCGCCAAAGGATGTGGCGGTGGTCGAAGCCGTGGTGACCGGCGAATCGTCGCTGATCGGCGCCTCGGCCCGCAGCCTGCGCCTGCGCGAGCATGAGGGCCTCAGCCTGCTGGCAATCAGCCGTTCGGGCGAGCCGATCAACAAGCGGCTGAGCCAGATCCGCTTCCAGACTGGGGATGTTCTGGTGCTGCAGGGGCCGAGCGAAACCCTCGCGGACTCCTTGCGCAATCTCGCCTGCCTGCCGCTGCTCGACCGCGCCATCGGCCTTGGCCGCAAGCGCCAGGAATACCTGCCGCTGGCCCTGCTGGCGCTGGCCATGATCGTGGTGGCGCTCAAGCTGGTGCCGGTGACGGTGGCGTTTTTCGGCGCCGCCGTGCTGATGGTGGCGCTCGGCGTGCTGACGCTGAAGGAAGCCTATGAGGCCGTCGATGTGCCGATCATCGTTCTGCTCGCCTGCCTGATTCCGGTCAGCGATGCGATCAGCAGCACCGGTGGCGCCGAACTGATTGCCGGCGGCCTGGCGGTGGCGGCCGGAGCCCTGCCGCCGGTCGGCGCGATCACCCTGGTGATGGGCACGGCCATGCTGCTGACGCCCTTCCTCAACAATGCCGCCACCGTGCTGATCATGGGGCCGATCGGCGCCAGCCTGGCGCAGAAGCTCGGCCTCAATCCCGACCCCTTCCTGATGGCGGTGGCCTTGGGCGCGGCCTGCGATTTCCTCACGCCCATCGGGCATCAGTGCAACACGCTGGTGATGGGGCCGGGCGGGTATCGCTTCGGCGACTATTCCCGCCTCGGCCTGCCGCTTTCGGGTCTGGTGCTGCTGGTCGGCACGCTGCTGGTCCCGCTGGTCTGGCCGCTAAAGCCTTAATTGCATCTGTGTACGTTGTAATGCGGCCTGCCGTCCGCGGCGGCCTGTCCCGGATTTTTTAACCAGGCCGGATGTAAGCCTGAAGCGCGCTGGCCAGCTGATTCGCCAGGGGCGCGGCGCGATCCTCATCGAACAGAAGGAAGCGCTGCCATGTCAGCCACATCCGTGGATTCCTATATCCAGACCATCATCGCCGCACTGGAACAGGGCGGTTTCAGCATTTTCCTCGAACCCGATATGGGCGACTGGGTTCGTTTCATCGCTGCTGCGCCGAAGAATGCCGGTGTCAATCCCACCTTCGATCCGCGCCATCATGCCTTGTCGCCCGCCGACGGATCCTACTGGCTGCGGGTGATGCATGACGACCGGCCGGCGGCCTGTATTGCCTTCCGCCGTTTCTCTGCTCCCGATGGCTGGATTGCGCTGCTGGAGTCCAATCGCATCTGGTCGGAATATCTCACGCCGCTGGCACCGCCGCGCATCGTGCATCCGCATGCACAGAATTACCGCGGCGAGATCGGCCATCACGGTGGCCTCTGGGTGCATCCCGATCATCGCGGCCGCCACCTGCCATATTACCTGACGCATCTGGTGCGCGCCCGTTCGGTTGCCAGCTTTGCCGTCGACCATCATTGCGGCATCGTTTTCGAGGGCCTGAAGCAGTCTGGCCTGCCGGTGCGGACGGATGGCTACGAATACGAGCGCGTCGACCCCTCGCTGGAAGGCTTCCTACAACCGGTGGGGCGCACCAGCCGCATGTTCACCACGCATATCTCGCGCGCCGGTATGCTGGGGCAGATTGCGGCCGGCGTTCAGGTCTTCGGTACCGAGAAGGTCCGCAGGGCAGCCTGAAGATCAGTGCAGGTCAGACAGGCGACGCAGATGCAGGATCGGTTCGACCAGGGTGACGATGGCGGCCACCGCGCCATTCGGTTCTGCCGGGAAGGGAAACATCGCGCGGTGATAGACGCGTTCGGTCATTGAGACGGTAAAGAAGCAGGGCTCCGCGCGCTGCTTCACCAGGGGATAGGTGTGCATGGCGACGAGCAGGGCGAGCGGCGAGGAGATGTCCCGCATTCTTTGGCCCTCGCAACGCTCGCCGTCCATGGCGAAGCTATGCGGGATATAGCTCAGCATCATGAAGTCGTTGGGGTCGCTGTCCACGCAATCGACCATATGCGCCGGATCGGGGTCGAACAGCGTGCGGCAGTTGTTCAGGAAGCGCGTCGCGCCCTGACGCGACCGCTCGCTCTGTTGAAACAGCGACAGCGCCATGCCGGTTTTCGGGTTGGTGCGCGCCACATGGCGGATTTCATTGGCATAGATTTCCACCGCCGCATTCGGGCTGGCAGAGAGCACCAGTTTCTGGCTCGGAGTCAGCATGGTGCCGCCGCAGTCTGGCCGGGGCTGGCCTGTCGGCGGTGGTGTGACGTTCGCGGCATGATGCGCGTGGGTTGCATGACCGTAACTTGTCTGCATCGGCGGCTGGCCGCAATCCGCAGCCCCCTTAAAAGCCGGTAAGGTATTCATTTGGCTATGTCTTCTTGGACCCCCGCAGTCTGAATAGTCCGGCAATCCGCATTCCCGCGGAATCCTGGTTTCCCGGTGGTTTGCTGCGCCGCCGGGGCGTGCCCCGGCCTGTCATGCGCGCTAGCATGACGCCGGAGCGTTTGTGGAGGGTATCGATGAAAGGCGTGATCGCCTGTGCGGCTTACGGTGAAGGCAGGCGCCTGGCCGATGTGCCTTTCGAGGCCTGTGGAACGGCGGTGCCGCCTGAGGCCGATTTCATCTGGATCGGTCTGCATGAACCGGAACCGCGTGCGCTGCAAATCCTGCAGCAGCAATTTGGTCTGCATCCGCTGGCGGTGGAGGATGCCGAGCGCGCGCATCAGCGACCCAAGCTGGATATATATGGCGACAGTCTGTTCGTTGTGCTGCGCACAGTGCGGCTGGTCGAGGGCGCGCCGGAATACGGTGAGACACATATCTTTGTCGGCAAGGGGTATGTGATTTCGGTCCGGCATGGCGCGTCGTCTTCCTATGCCGAAGTCCGCAGCCG
>NZ_CALRUC010000083.1:0-20265 GCF_943371255.1 Ferrovibrio terrae
ATGGCGCCGACGCGACCGCTTTCCAGACTGAGTGTGAAAACATCGGCATCCAGCGCGGCAATGCCCCTGCCGTCGGTCATCTTGCTCATCGGTGCCAGGTAATCGAGCTGCAGGCCCTCGAAGGCAAAATCGAGCTTGATCGCATCTGCGGGCAGACGCCTGGTGCCGGCCACCATCTCGGGCGTCAGCTTGGCGGCAAAGCGGCCGGCGCTCACCTTGCCATCGCGCAGATGGCCGGTGACCCAGTCGCGCGCATTCTTCGCCATGCCCGGCGGCCAGTACTGCCCGACCGCATTGGTGGCCAGATCGCGGAACTGCCCGGTGATATCCACGCCATAGCGCTCGCCCTCCTGCCGCGTCAGGGTGCCGCCGAAGGAGGCGCGGAACTTGTCGGCAAAAGACAGGCTGGCTTCGTCGAGGAACAGCACGCCCTTGCCGGCATCGGCATAGCCACGGAAGCGCGCCTCGTCCAGCGCCAGCGGCATCGACAGCATGTCAGGCGCCGTGATCAGGCCCTGGCCCGCGGTGAGATCGAAATTGAGACCGAGCTGGGCACCGGTATCATTGACCGTGAGTGTCAGGCTGCCCGCCAGCGGTGCCGAAATGTAACTCAACGGCGCCAGCTCGGGCACGACATCGGCGAAATCAGCCGGTTCGACATTGGCGAAATTGAGCACCACGCGCGCGACGCGGTCGGCCACGGTATAGTCGGCCTCGACATTGAGATCGACGCGGCGCTGGCGCCAATCGAGCGCACCCGTCGCGGAGCCATAAACATGGCCGTCGCCGCGCTGGAAGCCGATCTGCGCCTGCGGCACCACCCAGCGCTGGTTCAGCTTCCAGTCTTCCAGCACCAGGCGGTCGGTAATGATCGACACGGTCTGCAGCTGGCCGAGCGGGTCATCGAGGGATGGCGGGCGCGACAGCAGATCGAAGATCGCGGCAAACATGGCCTGCGCCGCCTGGTCGTCGGCATGCATCGGCGTTGGCTCGACCGGGGCATCAACAGGGGCGGCTTCCGGCAAGCCGAGCTGGAAACGGCCCTGCGCATCGCGTACCAGCCGGGCCTCGATGCCACTCGCCAGCAGATAGCGCGGCGCGATGACACCGCGCAGCAGCGACGGCCCGCTGAGTCCCATGTCGATAAAGGGCACCCGCAGCACCACGCGCTCGCCATCGACACGATATTGCGCATTGAGCAGGCGCAACCGCAGGCTCTGCTCGCGCTCCGACCAGGCCAGCACCACATCGTCGACCTCGACCCGGAAGCCAAGTTCGGGCAGCGCCAGCGCCTCGCTGACATAGGGCGAGAGGAAACCGAGCGAAATCGGCCCCTCGGAAATGCGCCACGCCAGCCCGCCGAGCAGAATCACAATGGTGACGACAACGGCCGAGACCGTGCGCACCACCAATCGACTCCACCGTAGAACCACGTCGTGCGTCCTTGCCTTTTTCCGTCCTGGAGCGATCTCCGGGCCATGCCGCTTGACCCTGTCGCAAGTTTAACCGAACTTCGCGGGGACTACGAGAGAAACGCCATGCCTGCCAATGTATTGAAGGCAAAATCCGCCAAAAGAAAGGCGGCTGCCAAGGCCCCCGGTAAAATTGTCGGGACGGCAGCGAAAAAGGCTGGCACGCAAGCGGCAAAACCGGCGCGGACAAAGCCTGCGGGGAAAACCGCTTCCGGAAAGGCCATCGCCTTGCCCGCCGCCTTCGATGCCGATGCCAGTGCACGTGGCTTTGCCGTCTGGCGCGAGGCACTGGCCGAATTGCAGGATCGCAGCCTGGCCAAACGGCTGGCCACTGCCACGGCGAAAAACCACGGCGCGCTTGGCGGCAAAACACTGCTGACGGCCCTGTTCGGCAACAGCCCGTTCCTGACCGAACTCTGCCTGCACGAACCCGCCACGGTCGACCTGCTGCTCAGCAGCGGACCGGACAAGGCGCTGGCCAGTGCGCTGACCGCGCTGAAACTGGCCGCGCGCAAGGCCAAGGCATCTGACGATCTGGCGCAGCCCCTGCGCGTCGCCAAGCGGCAGGTGGCCCTCAGCATCGCGGTGGCCGATATCGCCGGCCTGTGGCCGCTGGAGAAGATCACCGCCGCCTTGAGCGACTTCGCAGCACTGTGCGTCGATCTGGCATTTGCAGCCCTGCTGCGCGATGCCGCCGAGAGCGGCGACCTGGTGCTGCAGGACAGGAAGACCCCGTGCAAAGGCTCCGGGTTCTTCGCGCTGGGCATGGGCAAGCTGGGCGCGCGCGAGCTGAACTATTCCAGCGATATCGACCTGATCGTGCTGTTCGACCCCGAGGTGGCGCGCTACACCGGCCGGCGCTCGATGCTGGAATGCTTCATCCGCCTGACCCAGCAGATGGTGCGCCTGCTGCATGACCGCACCGAAGACGGTTATGTGTTCCGCACCGATCTGCGGCTGCGGCCCGATCCGGGCTCGTTTCCGGTGGCGGTCTCCACGCTGGAGGCCGAGGCCTATTACGAAAGCTTCGGCCAGAACTGGGAACGCGCGGCAATGATCAAGGCGCGCCCGGTGGCCGGCGACCTGGAGGCCGGCGCGCGCTTCCTCAAACACCTGACGCCCTATATCTGGCGCAAGAATCTCGATTTCGCCGCCATCGAGGACATCCATTCGATCAAGCGGCAGATCCATGCCCATCGCGGCCATGCCGACATCGCCGTGGCCGGCCATAACATCAAGCTCGGCCGCGGCGGCATCCGCGAGATCGAATTCTTCGCCCAGACCCAGCAACTGATCGCCGGCGGCCGCGACACGCGCCTGCGCGCGCCAGCCACCTGCGATGCGCTGCGTGCGCTGGTTGCCACCGAGCGGCTGAGCCAGGCGGTCTGCGATGAGCTGATCGCCGATTATCGCTATCTGCGCACCGTCGAACATCGCCTGCAGATGATCGATGACGAACAGACCCATACCCTGCCCGCGGACAAGCACGGCCTCGCCCGCCTCGCCTGCTTCCTCGGCATGCCCGATGCCGGGACGATGAGCAGGCAGATGCTGGCGACGCTGGAGCGGGTGAAGACCTATTACGACGACCTGTTTGCCGAAGCCGCGCCGCTGGGCAGCGACGCCGGCAGCCTGGTCTTCACCGGCACCGACGACGATCCCGACACGCTGGAGACGCTGCGCGACCTGGGCTTCAGCGAACCCTCCGAGATCGCGGCGATGATCCGCGGCTGGCATTTCGGCCGCTACCGCGCCATGCGCTCGGAGCGCGCGCGCGAGAAGCTGACCGCGATCATGCCGCAGCTGCTGGAGGCCTTCTCGCGCACCGGCAGCGCCGATGTCGCCTTCCGCCGCTTCGACTATTTCCTCGCCAGCCTGCCGGCCGGCGTGCAGCTGTTTGCCCTGCTGCAGGCCAATCCCGCCGTGATGGACACGCTGGCCGAGGTGCTGGCCGCCGCGCCGCAGTTGGCCGATGCGCTCGCACAGAATGCGGCGCTGTTCGACAGCCTGATCGAATATGCCGACCATCCTGCGGTTTTCGAGCAGGCGGCCCTGACGGCCAGCCTGCAGCGCCAGATGGCGGCGGCGCGCGATTTCCAGGATGTGCTGGACTGGGCGCGGCGCTGGACCACCGAACTGAAACTGCAGGTCGGCATCGGCCTGCTGCATGGCCGCATGGATGGCAGCGCCGCCGGTGCCGCGCTGAGCTTGGTGGCCGATGCGGTGCTGGCCGACCTGCTGCGTCATGTCAGCGCGGAATTCATCACCCAGCATGGCCGCATCGCCAAATCGAGCATCGCGCTGGTCGGCCTCGGCCGCCTGGGCAGCCGCGAGCTGACGCTGGAATCCGATCTCGACCTGGTGCTGGTGTTCGACTGCCCGGAGACCGCAGGACAATCCGACGGGGCGCGCCCGCTGACGCCGGGCCTGTATTTCGCGCGGCTGTGCCAGCGCCTGATCGCGGCGATCACGGCGATGACCGGCGAAGGCCGGCTGTATGAGATCGACATGCGGCTGCGGCCCAGCGGCGGCGCCGGACCGATTGCCATCAAGCTGGACGCCTATGCCGATTACCAGCGCAAGGAAGCCTGGACCTGGGAGCATATGGCGCTGACACGCGCCCGCGTCGTCTGCGGTGTCGACGGATCGAAGGAAGAAGTCGCGCTGATCCGCAGGATCGAAACGCTGTTCCACGACATCCTGACCATGAAGCGCGATCCGAAAAAGCTGCTGGCCAATGTGGCGACCATGCGCCGGCGCATGGCGGAGCACAAAAAGGTGCAGGGCCCCTGGGATCTGAAACAGGCGCGCGGCGGTCTGGTCGATCTGGAATTCATCGTGCAGTACCTGCTGCTGCGCCATGGCGCGGCCAAGCCGGCGATCCTGCAGCAGTCGCCGCTGGCGGCGCTGGCGGCGCTGCGCGATGCCAGGCTGCTGGATGCGGCGCAGGCGAAAACCCTGATCGAGGCCGGCCGGCTGTATGCCACCCTGCTGGCCACCGCGCGACTGGCCGGGCGCGATGAGGCCGAAGAGCCCGCGCGCTGGCCGCCGGCGCTGGCGCAGCGCCTACCGCTCCTGCTGGGCGACAAGACCATGGCGGCGCTGACCCGGCGGCTGCAGAAAACCCAGGCCGCCGTGCATGCACTGTTCGATACCCTGGTCGACACCCCGGCCGGGCCCTATCTCTCGCTCGCCGATTCCCTGAACCCAGACAGCAACCCGACAGGACAGACCGATGGCCAAGACCGCTGAACCGAAGAAAGCCGCTCCGAAGAAGGCAGCCCCGAAGAAAGCAGCACCGAAGAAAGCCGCCGCGCCGGCGGCCGGCCCGCAGGTGGGCGACAAGGCACCGGCATTCAGCCTGCCCACCGATGGCGGCGGCAAGATTTCGCTGGCCGAACTGAAGGGGAAGCCGGTGGTGCTGTATTTCTATCCGAAGGACGACACATCCGGCTGCACCCAGGAGGCCATCGACTTCACCGCGGCCAAGGCCAGGTTCGACAAGCTGGGCGCCGTGGTGATCGGCGTGTCGCGCGACAGCGCCGCCAGCCACGACAAGTTCAAGACCAAGCACAAGCTGAAGGTCGCCCTGGGCGCCGACGAGTCGGGCAAGGTGACCGAGTCGTATGGGGTCTGGGTCGAGAAAAGCCTCTATGGCCGGACGTATATGGGCATCGAGCGGGCGACCTTCCTGATCGACCGTGTGGGCAAAATTGCCGCCGTCTGGCGCAAGGTCAAAGTGGCCGGCCATGCCGATGCGGTTCTGAAGGCGGCACAGGCGGTTTAGAATCAAGCGCTTGCGGCCTTTATCCACACTCTGTGGATAACTCGTCGGACACGGGTTAAGTCCGTGTTCGCACGTGGATTTTTGGAAAACGTAACAGATTCTTTCTTGCATTAACCAAACCAAATAAGCCCTAATCCAGAGGCCTGCTGCGAGGGGTTAATAAAGCGTGGGCGAATAGCTGAAAAGTTTGGTTGTTTCTCGAAACAGGTCGGGGGGTTGAGTGACGCGACGCGCGAGACGGCAATGGCGGGAGTTGCGCGACCGCCTGTTCCCGGAGCGGCAGATCATTTTCCGCAGCCGCGGCGACGTCCGTTATGTCGCTCTCTCCAGTCGTGCCCAGATCGCCATGGCGACCAGCATCGTCGCCTTCGCCGGCTGGATCGGGTATGCCTCCGTTAACGTCTTCTACCGCGATGCCATGCTGGATGCGCGTGACCGCCGCATCAGCGAACTGAGCTTCGCCTACGAGCGGCTCGCCGCCGATTACGAAAAGAACCAGGAGAATTTCGTCGTCGCCTCGCGCGACCTCGAGGAGCGCTATCGCCGGCTGTATGACATGGCGATGAAGCAGCGCGCCCCCGCCCTGCCGTCCGACACCGCCGAGGCCAAGGGCGGCACGCCCCCGGCGAGCCAGAATGCGGCGGTTCCGGCCGCCAAGCCCGAGCCCAAGGTTGCCAAGCCCGACAGCCGCACGGCCGTGGCCGATGCCAAGACTGGCGACAAGGCCGAGGTGAAGATCGCTTCAGCCGGCACGCGCGACAACGACGATCCGGCCTCGATCGAGGATCTGGAAGGCATGCTGCGCGAGAGCAAGGCCCGGCCGCCGGTTCCGGCCGTGAAACCGCGCGATATCGAGACCCGTATCCTGAGCGTGCGCGGCCATCAGCGCGAGCTGATCGACGATCTGGGCTCGCGCACCGAGAAAAGCCTGGCCATGCTGGAAAAAGCGCTTGGCCGCACCGGCCTGGATGTCAGCGCCATGCTGGCCCGCGCCAGCGAGGCACGCGCAGATGTCGGCGTCGGTGGTCCGTTGCGCGCGCTGGGTGAAACCAATGGCAGCAGCATCGGCGGCGCCGCGCTGGTGGCCTCGGCCGATCCGAATGCCGATCGCGAGATGAACAGCCTGGAAGGCAAGTTCGGCCGCTGGGGCGATCTGCTGGCCCTGGCCCAGCGCCTGCCGCTCGACCTGCCGATGGCCGCCGATGCGGAAGTGTCCTCCACTTATGGCCGCCGCACCGATCCGTTTACCAAGCAACCGGCCTTCCATGCCGGCATCGATTTCATCGGCCCGGCACGCGCTCCGGTGATGGCGACGGCGCCCGGCGTGGTTGTCTTCGCCGGCCGCAAGGGCCCCTATGGCCGCGCCGTCGAAATCGATCATGGCCTGGGCGTGAAAACGCGCTATGCTCACCTCAGCGCGATTTCGGTACAGGCCGGCGAGACCATCGCCTTCGGACGACAGCTTGGCACCATGGGTTCGACCGGTCGCAGCACCGGTCAGCATCTGCATTACGAAATCCTGCTCGATGACGAGCAGATCGATCCCGGCAAATTCATTGAGGCTGGCTATCATGTTTTCAAACAGCAAGAAAACCAATCCGCCGGCCGCCGCTAAGCAGCAGCCGCCGTCGATCCTGAGCGCCGGCCTGACGGTCAATGGCGATCTCAATTCCGAAGGCGAGATGCAGATCGACTGCCTCGTCAACGGCGACGTGACAGCGGGCCGTCTCGCCATCGGCGAGAATGCCAAGGTGATCGGCGAAGTGGTGGCCGAGCATGTGCTGATCCGCGGCGAGGTGGTCGGCCGCATCCGCGCCAAGTCGGTCGAACTCGACAAGAGCGCCAAGGTGCGCGGCGACATCTGGCATGAGCTGCTGTCGATCGCCGCCGGTGCCAAGATCGAAGGCCTGTGCAAGTTTGCCGAAAACCCGCGCGAGGGCGCCGGCACCACCAAGCTGAGCGTGGTGCAGTTGCCAGAGGCCGTGGACGCGCCCGCCGACAAGCCGGCGCAGAAGCCGCACAAGACGAGCCAGACCGCCGCCGCCACCGATATCGGCAGCCTGCCCGGCCTGGCCCGCGCGACAAGCTGAATTTCACGAGGTTACGCCTAGTCACTAGCAGACGAGAAAACGGCGACGCAGTTAGCGTCGCCGTTTTTTTGTGTCGCCATGCCAGCTCAAACACTGCCGCCATGAAAGGCAATGGATGCCCGGGAAAAGCCCGGGCATGACACAGGAATAGTCATTCTCTAATCTTGCTAAATGCCGCCAGCGAAACCGCCTCTTGCACCACTCCCTCCGCATCCGCTGCGGGAAGACGAAGCAGAAGCCATCAAAGAGATCGTCAGACATTTCTATGGCGAGGACGCCGTTATCCGGAACTACGGACCCGATCCGAAGGTGCTGGCCCTGCATGTAGAAACAAGCCGCCCGGACGCGGCCGGCAAGAGCATCCAGAGCCTTATCACGACTGCTTGGGCTTGCTGCTACGAGACATCGCGCGCCAAAGGATAACCCTGGAAGTCACCCTGAAAGGGTGTGCCCCGGTAGGCCTGACAAAAATCGCCTACCGGCAGGGCACCATTATCTAGCCTTACGCCGCCTCACCGTTGTACCCAGTCAAAGTCCGTCACCCTCGGGCTTGACCCGAGGGTCCATCCGCCGGTCCTGTCACACCATGACCAAGCCGAAAGGAAAATGGATCCTCGGGACAAGCCCGAGGATGACGATGGGAAGTAATAGCGCGTGGCCTTACGCCGTCTCGCCGTTACCGACCTTGGAGGCGAGCTGGGCAGCCATGAAGGCATCGAGATCGCCATCCAGCACGCCCTGGGTGTCGCTGGTTTCCAGCTCGGTGCGCAGATCCTTCACCATCTGGTACGGGTGCAGGACATACGAACGAATCTGGTGGCCCCAGCCGATATCGGTCTTGGCATCGTTCAGCGCCTGTGCCTCGGCCTCACGCTTCTGCAGCTCGCGCTCGTACAGCCGCGCCTTCAGCATCTTCATCGCCTCGTCGCGGTTACGATGCTGGCTTTTGTTGATCTGGCAGGCGACTGCGATGCCGGTCGGGATATGCGTGATACGCACGGCCGAGTCCGTCTTGTTGACGTGCTGGCCGCCGGCGCCCGAAGCGCGATAGGTATCGACGCGCAGATCTTTATCCAGCACTTCGATCTCGATGGTGTCGTCCACCACCGGGTAGACGCCGACCGAGGAGAAGCTGGTATGGCGGCGCGCATTTGAATCGTAGGGCGAGATGCGCACCAGGCGATGCACGCCGCTCTCGTTTTTCAGCCAGCCATAGGCATTGGGGCCACTCACCTTGATGGTGGCCGACTTGATACCGGCTTCCTCGCCTTCGCTCTCTTCCTGGTATTCGACCTTGTAGCCGTGCTGCTCGGCCCAGCGTACATACATGCGCAGCAGCATCGAGGCCCAGTCCTGGCTCTCGGTGCCGCCGGCACCGGCATGCACTTCGAGGAAGCTGTCGTTCATGTCGGCTTCGCCCGACAGCAGGCTTTCCAGCCGCGCCTGGGCGACTTCCTTGCTGAGGCCCATGATCACGGCCTCGGCCTCGGCGACCACGCCCTGGTCGCCCTCGGCCTCGCCCATCTCGATCAGGTCGAGATTGTCCTGCAGAGCGGATTCGAGCCGGCGCTGGGTGCTGACGGCACGATCGAGCTTGGTGCGCTCGCGCATCAGGGCCTGGGCCTCGGCCGGCTTGTTCCAGAGCGAAGGGTCTTCCGACCGCGCGTTCAGTTCTTCGAGTTTCTTGACTGCGTTATCCCAGTCAAAGAGACCTCCTCAGCAGCCCGAGCGACTGCTGGATCTCATCGGCCATCGCCCTGATTTCGGCGCGCATAGCAAATCCTTGGTAAGAAAACCGCGTGTTGCGGCCGGACCATAAGCAGTCCGGTCAAATTCGTCAAACCTCCCGGTTTTCCGGGGCGAACGGGGAGATTTAGCTGCGCGCCTGCCGGACCAGCTGGCGCAGGGCATCGAGCGACACCGCGCCGGGCACCATTTCCTCGCCAACGACAAAGCCCGGGGTGCCCTGGATGCCGAGCGTGTCGGCCAGCGCCAGATTGGCGCGCAGCACCTGTTCCACCTTCGGGCTCGCCATGTCGGTTTTCAGCTTCTTCAGATCAAGCCCGGACTCGCCAGCGATGCGCATCACCTCGGCCTCGTTGATCTGGCCGCGGAAGGCCATCATCGCATTGTGGAAGCCGAGATACTTGCCGCCCTTGTCCTGCTCCAGGGCGGCGACGGCGGCGCGCGAGGCGATCACGCTGTCAGGCCCCAGCACCGGCAGTTCCTTCAGCACCAGTCGCACCTTGCTGTCTTCCTTCAGCAGCGTGAGCAAGCTGGGCTGCACCTGCTTGCAGTAGCCGCAGCGGTAATCGAAGAATTCGACGATGGTGACATCGCCCTTCGGATTGCCGGCAACGAAGGACACGCCATCCTCAAAGATCGCCTTGCGGTTGGCGGCGATGGCGGCCTTGGCGGCCTTGCCGGCCTCGGCCTGCTGCTTGGCTTCCAGCGCATGCATCGCCTCGACCAGGATTTCCGGGTTGCTGATCAGCACATCGCGCACGATCTGCTGCAGCGCCGCCTTCTGCTCGGGCGTGAAAGGCTGGGTCTGCGCCGAAGCACCGAATCCGGTGAACAGCGCGACAGCAACAGCAGCGAAACGGACAAAGCGAAGCATGTCGGAATCCTTTTGGAAAATCAGCCCGGACTATGCCCGGGGCAGACCCGGCGGCACAAGCCACAAGCCTGTGAAGGGGTCAGCGACCGCCGCGCCGGCGATCCTCGCGCTGGCCATCCTTGGCGGCGGCGACGATATCCTGTGCGCGCAGCCAGCCCGGCGTGCCCTCTTTCATCATCCGGCTGGCGCGCTCGGCCTGGCCCAGCGCGTCGCGGTAACTGCCCGATACGAGGAAGCGCTCGGCCGAGGCCAGCGAGGCCATGCCGATATCGCCGGTGCGGCCATAGGCCACGGCAAGCTGCTGCCAGGCGGCACCGTTATCGGGTTCGCGCATCGTCACCTTCTTGAGGATATCGATCGCTTCACCCAGCCGGCTGTTGTCTTCCAGCGCCACCATGCGCTGGCCCAGACCCAGCGCCAGCAGCGGCTCGTTCGGCGCCAGCCGCTGGGCCTCCTGCATGCTGGGCAGCGATTCCGCCACCTTGCCCTGGTTGAGCAGGATGTCGGATTTCAGTTCATGGAAATAGGCATCCTTCGGATACAGCGCGATCAGTCCGTCGACTTCCTTGATCGCATTCTGGAAATCCAGGCCGCGGAAATAGGCGAAGGCGCGGGCATAGCGGGCATAGAGCGAGGTATCGCTCTGCGGATATTTGCGCAGCGTTGCCGGCAGGCCGTCGAGATAGCCGATCAGCTTGGCCTGCATGCGCTTGAAGCGTTCGAGATTCTCCGGCGTATCCGGGGCATTGCGCGCGGGCGAGCGCGACAGCCGGCCTTCCAGGGCGGCAACGCGTTCCGGCGTCATCGGATGGGTGCGTGCATAGGGATCCTGGCGCTCATACATCAGGGCTTCCTGGTTGCCGATGATGCGCAGGAATTCGACCAGGCCCGAGGCCGACTGGTTGGTCTGCTCGAGGAAGCTGGCGCCAGCCTGGTCGGCCGCCGATTCCTGGGCCCGGGTGAAGGCCAGCAGGTTGCGCTCGGCGACCTGCTGGCCACCCAGCACGGCCGCCGCAGCCCCCTCGCCCGAGCCGGCAACCGCCGCCGCGGCGCCAAACAGCAGGGACAGGATCATGGCGGTGGAGGCGGTATCGATGGCATCGGACAGGCGGGCCAGATGGCCGCCGGCGATATGGCCGATTTCATGGGCCAGCACGCCGATCACCTGGGCTGGCCGGTCGGCGCGGATCAGCAGCCCGGTATTGATGAAAATACGCTGGCCACCCGCCACGAAGGCATTCAGCGCACGGTCGTTGACCAGATGCACGGTGATGGCTTCATTGGACAATCCGGCCGCCCCGAAGAGTGGCGCCGAATAGGCGCGGATGGTATTTTCGATCTCGGCGTCGCGCACAAGAGAAATGCTGTTGCGGCGCTGGGCCTCGGCCGCGGTCGGCAGAATCGCGCTGGCGGCCGTCAGCAGCATACACCCGACAGCCACAAGACGTCGGATCAACGAACGGCGGATGAGAGAACGGCGCATGGCGAAGTATTGTCCCAACACAACGGGCGGCCTCCTGCAGCAGCGTAGAGGTAAGCATGGTCGCACCGTCCGTCAATGTGCCCTGCTCGCCCTGGTAGCGTTAATGACCGCCTCCTGCGGGAAGGGCGGCTGGTTCCAGTCGGAAGAAGGCCCGGGTACCATTAACTATCTGGCCAATTTCCGGGGCGGCGTGGCCGCCGACGAGCCGCGCGCGGCCATGGTGGCCCGCGACATCCTGCAAAATGGCGGCAGCGCCGCCGATGCCGTGGTGGCTGCCGCGCTGGCCTATGCCGTGACCTACCCCTCTGGCGCCGGCCTGGGCGGCGGCGGTGTCTGCGTCGCCAGCAATGCCGTCACCAAGAAGGCGGAAACCATCGAATTCCCGGCCATCGCGCCACAGGCCGGCGGACCGGTCGCCATCCCGGCCATGGTGCGGGGTCTGGGCCTGCTGCAGAGCAAATACGGCCGCCTGCGCTGGGAAGCCGTGGTCACCCCGGCCGAGCAGCTGGCGCGCTTTGGCGAGGTTGCCAGCCGCGCCTTCGTGCAGGCCGCGGTCGAGACGCAGCCGCCGGTCACCGAGAGTCCGGCCCTGCGCACGATCTTCGGCACCCGCAGCGGCATGGTGCCGCAGGAAGGCGAACGCCGCACCCAGCTCAGCCTCGCTGGCGTGCTGGCACGGCTGCGCACCGCCGGCCCCAACGAACTGTATCAGGGCAACATGGCGCAGCTGTTGCTGGCCGATATCACAGCCGCCGGCGGCAAGGTGACGGCCGAGGAACTCAGCGGCTATGCCGCCGCCATCAACAAGCCGATCGAGGTGCCGTTCGACAACGCCGTCACCGTCTATGCCGCAAACACGCCGGCCGGCGGCGCGGTGGCCGCCTGGCTGCTGGAACAGACCTATGACGGCGGCAGCTTCTTCCGCAACTCCAACCTGTTCGGCAGTGGCAGCGGCAGCGCCGTGCGCGGCGACAAATTCGCCGCCAGCCTGGGTCAGGCCTATCGCAGCGATCCCAACACCCTGCCGATGAACAGCTTCGGCTCCAGCAGCATCGCAGCCATGGACAGCCGTGGCGGCGCCGCAGCCTGCGCCTTCAGCATGGGCCTGTCTTACGGTTCGCGCCTGGTCGGCCGCGAGACCGGCATCCTGTTTGCCGCACCGCCGGGTCTTGGCGGCGACGAAACACCGTATCTCACCGCCGTCGTCGGCTTCGTGCCGCGCACCAGCCAGTCCTTCTTCGCCGTGGCCGGCAGCGGCGGCGCACCCAGCGCCTCCGCCGTGGCCTACAGCGTGCTGCAGGTGGCGCTGGGCAAGTCCAAGACCGACCCCGCCGCGCCTGCGCTCGACATGCCGCGCCTGTTCCAGGCCAATCCGCAGTCGACCCTGCTGGTGGAGCCCGGCACCGATCCGGCGCTGTACAAGGCGATGCAGCAGCGCGGCGTCACGGTGAACGAGATCGGCCGGCTCGGCCGCGTCAACCTCACCTATTGCAGCGGCGGCCTGCCACGCGATCCGGCCACCTGCAGCTTCGCCTCCGACCGGCGCGGCTACGGCCTCGCCTTTGGCCGCAACTACTGACGCCGCCATGATGCCAAAGCCTTCGCGACGGGGCGCCATCGACCCCTTCTTCGTCATGGAAGTGATGAAGGCCGCCGCATCGCGCGAGGCGGCCGGCGGCGACGTGATCCATATGGAGGTCGGCCAGCCCTCTACGCCGGCACCGCGCAAGGCCATCGAAGCCGCAACGGCGGCGCTGCAGCGCGATCCGCTCGGCTATACGCTGGCGCTCGGGATTCCCGAACTGCGCGCGGCGATCTCCAGGCATTACAAGAGCTATTACGGCCTTGATGTGCCGGCAGAGCGCATCGTCGTCACCACCGGATCATCGGCGGGTTTCCAGCTGGCGTTTCTCTCGGCCTTCGATGCCGGCGACACGGTGGCGCTGGGCGAGCCGGCCTATCCGGCCTATCGCAACATCCTGAAGGCGCTCGACCTCAATCCGGCGATGATTGTTACCGAGCCGGAGACGCGCTTCCAGCCGACACCGGACCTGATCAACGCACAGGCCGCAAATGCCAGGGGCGTGCTGGTGGCCAGCCCGGCCAATCCGACCGGCACCATGCTGGGCGCGGCCGAGATAAAGGCGCTGGTGGATGACTGCGCCGCCAAGGGCCGCTGGCTGATCGTCGACGAGATCTATCACGGCATCACCTATAACGGCCGGGCGCAGTCGGTGCTGGCGCTGACCGACCAGGCCATCGTGATCAACAGCTTCAGCAAATACTTCTCGATGACCGGCTGGCGGCTCGGCTGGATGGTGGTGCCGGAAAGCCTGCTGCGGCCGATTGAATGCCTGACGCAGAATTTCTACATCTCGGCGCCCGGTATCAGCCAGGTGGCCGGCGTGGCCGCGCTCGATGCTTACGACGAGCTGGAAGCCAATGTCGCGCGCTATGCCAAGAACCGCGAGATCCTGCTGAACGAATTGCCCAAGGCGGGATTTGATCGCCTGGCCCCGGCCGATGGCGCGTTTTACCTCTATGCCGATATCAGCCGCTTCACCAACGACGCGAATGAGTTCTGCAAAAGGATGCTGGCCGAGACCGGAATTGCCGCCACACCGGGCTTCGATTTCGACCGCGGCCGCGGCCACTACTTCAGGCGCTATTCGTTTGCCGGCAGCACCGAGCGCATGATCGAGGCGGCGAAGCGGCTGAAGAGCTGGGTGAAATAGGCGTCAGGTTGCGCCGTCCAAGCGAAACGCCACGAACTCGCCCTCGAACCGCCCGCCGGTCACAGCGCCGCAACGCACCCTCGACTGCACCACGATGCGGGCGCGGCCCTTGCGCTGAAGCATCTTTATAAACAGCGGCCAGGCGGCCGGATCGGCCAGCGTTGCCGTGGCGGTGAAATCGCTTTCGATCGGTGCGTCGTAATCCATGTGGTTGGACTGGATCACCAGACGGCTGTGCAGACCTTCGGCATTGAGCCGCAGATTGACCAGCGACCAGGCCGACAGGATCGCCAGCGTCGAGACGCTGCCGCCAAAAGCCGTGCTGCGATGGTTGATGTTGGGCGCCAGCGGTGCCGCCAGCGTCACCGCCTCGGCCGCGGCCGACACGACCGCAACCTGCATCGCCGCCGAGAGCGGAATATGTGTGTGCAGATAGGTTTCGAGCGCCCGGGCTGATTCAGCCGTCATCGATCACTGCACCGGATGGGCTGCTTACGCCGTCGCCGCCAGCGCCTTGGCCATATGCACCAGCTCGCGGCCTTCGTAGGTCTCCGAACCGGTCTCGGCATAGCCGAGATGGGCATAGAGCTTGCGGTTCTCGGTGAACAGCGCGTTGGTATAGAGCCGCACCTCACTGAAGCCACGCTCCAGCGCCTGCGCCTCGGCGAAATCGAGCAGGCGACGGCCGAGGCCGGTGCCCTGCTGGGTCGGATCGACCGCCACGCTCCAGATCAGCAGATGATCGACGGCGGTGCGCAGCACCAGCGCGCCGGCCAGGCCGTCTTCCACGCCATCGACAACCCAGACCTCGTAGGCCTGCAGCAGACCGGCGGCGGTTTCCGCCATCGGCTGCGGCTCGGCGCCGATCAGCGGCACGTATTTGACATAGGCGCGCTTCTGCAGGGCACCCAGCCGCGCCTCGTCTTTCGACGCGGCGCGGCGGATTGGCGGTTCAATCATCGGTGCGCTCAACGGCGCCACCAGCCCTTTTTCGGGGCCGGTGCATCGGCGGCCTTGTCGGCACTGCCATCAGGCGCAATCACCGTGGTCTCGAAAACCGGACCCGTGCTGACCGGCGCAACCGGAGCCGGCGCGACGGGCGGCGGCACGGGGGCCGCAGCCGCGGGCTGCTCGATCGCGGGCAGCGCCGCAACCGGCGGTTCCTCAACCGGCTTGAGCGCTTCCGGCGCATGGGCAATCGGCTTCGCCGGGGCCTGTGCAGGCTCGTCATCACCGAAATCGAAATCGGGCACGCCATCCAGCATGGCGCCGATCGCGGCCGGCGTCATCGCGCTGACGTTATTGTCATAGCCGTCATCGCGACGCGGACGATCCTCGCGCGGTGCCCGTTCGGCACGCGGCTGGCGCTCGCCAGTACGTTCGCCACCTTCGCTGCCGTCTTCACGGCCACGGCGGCGGCGACCACCGCGGCGGCCACGGCGGCGGCGGCGGGCTTCGCCGTCCGGGCCTTCGCCCTGGACTTCACCATCGCGCGCCTCGGCCGACTGTTCGCCAGCCTCGTCATCGCCAGATTCATCGGCAGCCTCGTCGCCAGCCGTACCGGCTTCGGCATCGGGTTCGGCGTCGCCGCCTTCCGCTGCCTCGGCACCTTCGGCACTGACGCCATCTTCACGGCCACCTTCTTCACGGCCACGACCGCCCCGACGGCGACGGCGACGGCGGCGACGGCGGGCATCGCCCTCGGCGCCTTCTTCACCGGCAGCGCTGCCGGCTTCGGCCGCGGTTTCGGTTTCGCTGTCGCCCTCTTCCGCTACGTCGCCGTCTTCGGCGTCGCTGGCATAGGCGCTTTCCTGCGTGATCGGACGCATCGGATCGAGCTTGGGCGCCACTTCGGGGCGGTTCACTTCGCCCGGCTGGCGCGTCTTGCTGCGTTCGATGCGGAAGTCGGGCGGCACCAGGCTGGGATCGGCGGCCAGGATCACACGCATGATGTAGCGGCGTTCCATGTCGCCGATGCGGTCACGCTTGTGGTTGAGCAGATAGAGCGCCACTTCCGCCGACATCGCGACCGTGATCTCGGCCGAGCGGTCGCGGATACCCTCTTCCTCGATGGCGCGCAGCACGGTGAGCGCGGTCGATTCAATCGAGCGGACATAGCCACGGCCCTGGCAATGCGGGCAGGGCATGGTCGAGCTTTCCAGCAGGCTGGGGCGCAGACGCTGGCGCGACATCTCCAAGAGGCCGAAGCCGGAGATGCGGCCGACCTGGATGCGGGCGCGGTCGTTGCGCAGGCATTCCTTCAGCTTCTGCTCCACCTTGCGGATGTTGCGGTTCTCTTCCATGTCGATGAAATCGATCACGACGAGGCCGGCAAGATCGCGCAGGCGCAACTGGCGGGCGACTTCCTCGGCCGCCTCCAGGTTGGTCTTGTAGGCGGTCTCTTCGATATTGTGTTCGCGGGTCGACTTGCCCGAGTTCACGTCGATGGAGACCAGCGCTTCGGTCGGGTTGATGACGATGTAACCGCCCGAGCGCAGCTGCACGGTGGGCGAGAACATGGCATCGAGCTGCTGTTCGACCTGGTAGCGGGTGAACAGCGGAATCTTGTCCTGATACTGCTTCACGTTTTCGGCGTGATTGGGCATCAGCATCTGCATGAAGTCATGCGCGAAGCGGTAGCCCTCTTCGCCTTCGACGATCACTTCGTCGATCTGATCCGAATAGAGATCGCGGATCGAGCGCTTGATCAGGCCGGCCTCTTCATAGATCAGGGCCGGGGCGGAGGATTCCAGCGTGCGCTCACGGATGCTGTCCCAGCTGCGCAGCAAGTATTCGAAATCGCGCTTGATCTCCGGCTTGGAGCGTTCCATGCCGGCGGTGCGCACGATCACGCCCATGCCGTCCTGGATATCCAGCTCCGCGGTGATTGCCTTGAGACGCTTGCGGTCGGCCTGCGACTGGATCTTGCGCGAAATGCCGCCACCGCGAGCGGTGTTGGGCATCAGCACGCAATAGCGGCCGGCGAGCGACAGATAGGTGGTGAGGGCTGCGCCCTTGTTGCCGCGTTCTTCCTTGACCACCTGCACCAGCATGATCTGGCGGCGCTTGATGACTTCCTGAATCTTGTAGCGACGGAACACATTGGTGCGGCGGCGGCGCGCGCGGCTTTCATCGCCGTCATCGCCCTTGCCGCCGTTTTCCTCGCCGCCCTTTGCCTCATCGGCATGGGCTTCATCGGCATGGGCCTCATCGGCGCCATGCTCATGATCGTGGTCATGGTGGTCGTCGCCATCTTCGGCGGGCGCCGTGATGGTGGGAATCGGTGTCGCAACATGCGGCACGTTCCAGTAGGCCGGCTGGCCGTTTGCTTCGGCAGCGGGTTCGACCGGCGTGTCGGCGACAGGCGCCACAGTTGCACCGGTTTCTTCCTGTTCGGCCCGCACAGAAACCGGTGCCGCTTCGGCGACAGGTTCGGTGGCCGGGGTTTCCGCAGCCGGCGCTTCCGCAGCGGCTTCAGATGTCACCGGCTCTGCCGTGATCTCTTCGACCGTGTCGTAATCGCCTTCGACGGTCTCGACCCCGGCATCGCCATTGCCGTCATGCTCGGCATCGCCCGCAGACGACGGCTCGGCATTGCGGCGGGCGGCACGGGCTTCCTCGGCAGCCAGTTCGGCTTCCTCGGCTTCGGCGGCACGCGCCTCTTCCTCGGCCTGCTGCGCCAGCAGAGCCTGCCGGTCGGCAATCGGGATCTGGTAGTAATCCGGATGGATTTCACTGAAGGCCAGGAAGCCGTGGCGGTTACCGCCATATTCGACAAAGGCCGCCTGCAACGAGGGCTCCACGCGGGTGACCCGCGCAAGATAGATGTTGCCCTTGTTTACCTGCTTGGTGGAGGTCTCGTAATCGAACTCTTCGAGCCGAGTACCCTTTACGACCACAACCCGGGTTTCCTCCGGATGGGTCGCATCAATCAACATACGCATGCCCATGAGGCACTATTCCTGCGGCACGGCACCGCCCGCGCGAATAACAGACGGCGGCGCGCCTTTGCTGTCGGGGCTGACTGCGACCGGACCGGCCCGACACGATCCCTAGAATTAGAGAGGGTGCCGGTAATGATCCTGGTGACCGGTGAGTGGGCGCTTCATCAACAGGGCTTCCAGTCTGGAAGTCTGCCGAGCGCGCCGCGGCGCCGGTCTGCCGAGCCTCCGTTCGATCCTAGCCTGGTATTAGGCTGGGGCCGAAACGGGCGCCCCGAAGGTTTAATCTCATCCGTGGTGTCTTGAGCGCCACTTTGGGGCCGTTTCGCGCCAGGTCGCCTCCTTCGGGCTGAACTCTGGATGATTGCGGTCGGGCTCACCGTTGCTACGCCGACCCGCCGCCTCCGGGCCGGCTGCCCGGAAGGATTGTAAGTCCTTGTAGGGCAAGCATTTGGCTGGACGATCGGGTCTGACTCGGATATTCGCATTTGCATGCTACGCTTTGCCGGGCCATACCCACAAGGTCTTTCTTGCCGCGGCGCGGTGAAGCTTTGGGGGATTCTTTATTAAACATCTGATTTTAATCATTTTTATGATTGCAGCAGGCGTCGGGGCCGTGGCTCCGGCGCAGGCCGAACCTTTGCGCCTGACCCGCCTGCAGCTCGGCCTGAATGCCGGCCTGACCCGATTGGTGGTCGAGGGGTCCGGCCCGCTGGAGGCCGCCATGGCTGCCAGCGCCGACGGCCTGGGCCTGCAGTTGACCCTGCCGGCCACGCGCTGGACCGCCCCGGCACCCGAGGTGACCGCGGGCGGCCTGGTCGGCGCGCTGGGCCTGCCGGTATCCGGCCCGGACGGGCAGCTCAATATCGCCATCGACCTGATCGAGCCGGCAGTGGTGGAACGCGCCTTCCGGCTCGGTCCCCAGGGTGTACGCGGCCACCGGCTGGTGATCGACCTGCGCCCGGCCGAACCCAATGCCTTTGCCACCGCCTTTGCCGCCCCCGTGCATCTGCCGCTGGATACCGCCGTCGATATCGCGCCACCGCCCACGGCGACGGCCGGCGAGCGCCGCCGCCTGATCGTGCTGGATGCCGGCCATGGCGGCCAGGATCCCGGCGCCATCAGTGCCTCGGGCCGCTACGAAAAGGAAATCACCCTGAACGTGGCGAAAGCCGTGGCCCAACGCCTGCGCGCCACCGGGCGCTATCGCGTGCTGCTGACGCGCGAGAGCGACCGCTTCATCCGGCTGTCGGAGCGCGTGGCGCTGGCACGGGCCAAGGAAGCCGACCTGTTCCTGTCTATCCATGCCGACAGCCTGAGCGGTGACCGCGCCACGCGCGGCGCCAGCGTCTACACGCGTGCCGAGGCCGCCAGCGACACCGAGGCCGAGGCACTGGCCCTGCGGGAAAACCGCGCCGACCAGCTGAGCGATACGGCCAGTGCCGGCGACCTTGATGACGTGGTGTCGATCCTGCTCGATCTGGCCTCGCGCGATACGGCAAAACTGTCGAGCCGCTTTGCCGGCCTGCTGACGGCGGCGATGGGCGAGACCACGCCGCTGCGGCGCAACGCGCTGCGGGCCGCCAATTTCCGCGTGCTGTCGGCGCCCGATGTGCCCTCGGCCTTGCTGGAGCTGGGCTATCTGTCGAACCCGGCCGACGAGGCCCTGCTGTTCTCGGAGGCCGGCCGCGACCGCCTGGCCGGCGCCGTGGTCGGCGCCATCGACCGGTTTTTCGGCGTCGAGCCGCGCTGAACGGCCTCTAACTATCGGGCCGGACTGCCGTATCCGCGCCACAATCTTGTGGCTATACAGACTGGCCGTTCGAGGGTACCTCTACGGCCAAAATACGCCCTAATGTCCCCGGGGAAGCTGACCTTCCATGCGCCTGTTGTCGCGTTTCTTCTTCCTGCTGTTCCTCGCCGTGCTGGCGATCATCGGCGCTGGCGTCGCCGGTCTGGCCGGCCTGTGGTATTATGGCAGCGACCTGCCCGACTATCAGCAGCTGGCGAAATACGAACCGCCGGTCACCACCCGCCTGCATGCCGGCGACGGCCGCCTGATCGCCGAGTATTCGCGCGAGCGCCGCCTGTTCGTGCCGATCGAGGCGATCCCCAAGCCGGTGATCCAGGCCTTCCT
>NZ_CALRUC010000084.1:0-20135 GCF_943371255.1 Ferrovibrio terrae
CTGGTGCCCGCTGCCGGACTCGAACCGGCACGGCCTCGCGGCCTCGGGATTTTAAGTCCCGTGCGTCTACCAATTCCGCCAAGCGGGCAGGCGCCTTCTGTCTACGCGGCAGGGGGTGCCGGGGTCAATTGTCGGGCTGCAATACAGGGCTGGACGCTGGCGAACCGCAGCCGACAAGATGGGCCATGTCCGATCCCACCAGTATCATCCTAGCCTTCCGTGATCAGGCGGAGTATTGCCGCGCCCTCGGCTCGCCGTTTACCGGCACCCTGCTCGATCTTGCCGTCGAGCGCCTTGCTGCCGGCGCGGCCTGGGCTGCGCCGATCCTGAACTGGCGCGGGGATGCGCGCGCCGATGCGCTCGCGCTGCGGCTGGCCGGCGCCCTGCATCGCGCCGTGCTCGAGGGTGACCCGCTGCTGGCTGCCTGTTACGCGGCGCGCCAGATCACGGCAGAAGATCTCGATGCCGCGCTGACACGGCACGGCATGCTGCTCGCGCAGTATCTGCAAAGCCCGCCGCAGACCAACGATCCGCAGCGCTCCGCCGTGCTGCTCGGCGGCTTCCTGCAGATCGCGCAGGCCTGTCCCGGCCTGGCCCTGCAAACCTGCGAGATCGGCGCCAGCGCGGGCCTCAACCTGTCCTGGGATACTTACGCCTATGACTATGCCGGCTGGCAGCATGGCGATGCAGCCGCGGCGCCCTTGACGCTGCACAGCCGCTGGGGCGGGCCGCGCCCGCCGGAATCCCGGCCGCAGGTGGTCGCGCGCGCCGGCTGCGATGTCGCGCCGCTGGATGCCGCCAGCGCGACTGACCGTCAGCGTCTGCTGTCGTATATCTGGGCCGACCAGCCCGAACGGCTGCAACGCGTGACCCAAGCGCTCGATCACGGCGAAACCGCCGGTATCCGGGTGACGCGCGCCCATGCAGCGGATTTCCTCGCCGCGCAGCTGGACAGCCGCCGGCCGGATGCCGTCTTCGTGCTCTATCATTCCATCGTCTGGCAGTATGTGGCAGCAGCGGAACGGCAGCGCATCACCGCCCTGATGCAGCGGGCCGGTAAGCAGGTTACCGCCACGGCGCCGCTCGCCTGGCTGCGGTTCGAGCCGGGCACGGCAAAGGACGGCGCCGAACTGACCCTCACGCTCTGGACCGGTGAGGCCCGGGCGGGTGTCACCGAAAAACTCGGTGTCGGTGACTATCACGGCCGCTGGGTGCGCTGGGAAAAGGATTGATTGCGTCTGCACAGATCCTTTGGCAATGCTGACGAAAACACGCTGCCGCCCCATCGATTTTTGCGCATCGCCGCCTTATCTTTGCCGCCATGGACCCACAGGTTTTTACCAATATTGCCCGCTCGATCGCCGATGCCTCGCTGAACGGCCATAGCGAAGGCGAGATTCTCGGCAACTTCTGCCTCAATCTGAACAAGGCCGGCATCCCGGTGAAGCGCGCCCTGCTCGGCGCCGACACCCTGCATCCGGTGCTGGCCGGCCGCATCTTTGCCTGGCATGTCGACCAGGAGCAGGTCGCACTGCATGAATTCGGCCGCTCCAAGACAATGGAGGGCGAACGCAAATGGCGCGAGAGCCCGTTCTATCACCTGGAGGAAAACGGCGAGCCGCACCTGCGCTTCCGCATGGTCGGCCATAACGGCGACTATCCCTTCCCGGTGCTGACCGAACTGGCCGAGCAGGGCTATACCGATTACCTCGTCACCATGACCCGCTTCGGCGAACGCGCCATCATCGGCCAGCTCGACTCGATCTATGCCTCCTGGACCACGGCGCATGACGAGGGCTACACCGAAAAGCAGCTCGAGACGCTGAATGCACTGATCCCGTTTGCCGCCGCCGCCGTGCGCTCGGCCAGCGTGCGCCGCATCGCCGAAACGCTGGCGGAAACCTATCTCGGCCGCAATGCCGCCCAGCGCGTGCTGTCGGGCACCATCGGCCGCGGCGAAGCCGAGCGCATCACGGCTGCGCTGTGGTTCAGCGACCTGCGCGGCTTCACCCGCCTGGTCGATACCGTATCGCCCGACCTCATCATGCCTTTGCTGAACGATTATGCCGGCGCTGCCGTCTCGGCGGTGCATGCCCATGGCGGCGAGGTGCTGAAATTCGTCGGCGATGGCGTGCTGGCGATCTTCCGCGACGACGGCAATCTGGAAAACGCCTGCATGCAATCGCTGAAGGCGCTCAAGGCCTGCATGCGCGACCTGCGCGAGGTGCGCAACCGCCGCGCCAATGCCGGTCTTCCTGTTACAGATATGTCCGTCGCATTGCACGTTGGCGAGGTGCTGTATGGCAATTTCGGCGGCGAGGATCGCCTCGATTTCACCGTGGTCGGCCCGGCGGTGAACGAACTCTCGCGCATTTCCGGCCTGGCGCGTTCGGTCGACCAGCGCGCGATCTATTCCGCCGCCTTCAAGTCGGCCGCCGGCGGACTGAAGGAGCATGCGATTTCGCTCGGTCGGTTTGCCCTGCGCGGCGTCGAGAATCCCTCCGAACTCTTTACCCTCGATCCGGCGCTGCTCCGGTAAACGTCTTTCTCAGACACTAAAAAGGCCCGGTTTTTACACCGGGCCTTTTGTGTTTCAGCAACCGGTTACTCGCCGGCTGGCCTATTCACCAGCAGGATTGGGCTGCTCCTGGTGCGGCACCTGGCGCTTGGCGATGCGGCCCTTCACAAAGCCGCGCAGCACCACATAGAACACCGGCGTGAGGAACAGGCCGACCAGGGTGACGCCGATCATGCCGGAGAACACCGCGGTGCCGAGCGCACGGCGCATTTCTGCACCGGCACCCACCGAGGTGACCAGCGGCAGCACGCCCAGGATGAAGGCAAACGCCGTCATCAGGATGGGGCGCAGGCGCAGGCGGCAGGCCTCGATCACCGCATCCGCGGCCGACTTGCCCTCGGCCTCCAGCTGGCGGGCGAATTCCACGATCAGGATCGCGTTCTTCGCCGCCAGGCCGATCAGCACCACCAGGCCGATCTGCACCAGCACGTTGTTGTCGATGCCGGCGACCCAGACACCGAACAGCGCGAACAGCACGCTCATCGGCACGATCAGCATGATCGCCAGCGGCAGAACCCAGCTTTCATACTGGGCCGCCAGCGCCAGGAAGACGAACACCACCGCCAGGATGAAGATGTAGGTGGCGGTGTTGCCGGTCGAGCGTTCCTGCAATGCGATTTCGGTCCACTCGAAGCTCTGGCCGGGCTGCAGCACCTGGGCGGCAAGTCCTTCCATCACGGCGAGCGCCTGCCCGGTCGACACGCCGGGTGGCGTGTTGCCCTGCAGCGGCACCGACACATAGGTGTTGTAGCGCTGCAGCAGGTCGGGGCCGGCGGTTTCCTTGATTTCAACCAGGGTGCCCAGCGGCACCAGGTCGCCGGTGGCCGAACGCACCTTCAGACGCGAGATATCCTCCTTGTTGAGGCGGAACTGCGCATCGGCCTGGGCGCGCACCTGGAAGATGCGGCCAAAGGCGTTGAAGTCATTCACATAGGCCGAGCCGAGATTGACCTGCAGCGCCTCGAACACGCTGGACAGCGGCACGTTCAGCATCTGCGCTTTGGTGCGGTCGATATTCAGGAACACCTGCGGCGAGGAGGCCGAGAAGGTGGTGAACACGCCGGTCACGCCCGGGGTCTGCATCGCCATGCCCATCATCTGATAGGCGGCAGCCAGCAGCGGACGCACATCGTCGCCGACACGGTTCTGCAGCTGCATCTTGAAGCCGCCGCCCGAACCGATGCCGGGCACCGCCGGCGGCGGCACGGCGATGACGAAGGCTTCCTCGATGCCCTGCAGGCGGCCGATCATCTGGCCGATCACGGCGGTCGCGGTCAGGCCCTGCGGCAGGCGTTCGTGGAATGGCGTGAAGGTGGTGAACATCACCGCGGCATTGGTGGCGTTGGTGAAGGTCGCGCCATTGAAGCCCGGGATCGCCACCACATGCGCCACGCCCGGCACAGCCTCGACCAGCTTGGTCGCCTTCTGCGTCACCGCATCGGTACGGCTCAGGCTTGCGCCGTCGGGCAACTGGATGACGACGATGGCATAGCCGCGATCCAGCGGCGGAATGAAGCCCTGCGGCACGGTGCGGAACATGAAGAAGGTCGCCGCCACCAGCAGGCCATAGACGCCCAGCATCAGCACGCGGCGGGTGACGATCCTGCCCACGCTTTTGGCGTAACCGTTGCTGGTCTTGTCGAAGCCGGTGTTGAACTTGTCGGCGGCGACTTTCAGCCAGCGCAGCGGGGCGAATTTCGGCTCATGGCCCGGCTCATGCTTGCGCAGCAGCACGGCACCCAGCGCCGGCGACAGGGTCAGCGAGTTGAAGGCCGACAGGATCGTCGCCACCGAGATGGTGAGGGCGAACTGCTTGTAGAACTGCCCGGTGATGCCGGGGATGAAGGCGGTGGGAATGAACACCGCCGATAGCACGACGGCGATGGCGACGACAGCGGTGCCGACCTCGTCCATGGTTTCATGCGCCGCATCGCGCGGTGACATGCCGAGCGCAATGTTGCGCTCGATGTTTTCCACCACGACGATGGCGTCGTCGACCACGATGCCGATGGCCAGCACCAGGCCGAACAGGCTGAGCACGTTCAGCGTGAAGCCGAAGGCCAGCATGACCGCGAAGGTACCGACCAGCGAGACCGGGATCGCCAGGATCGGAATCAGCGAGGCGCGCCAGTTCTGCAGGAAGATCAGCACCACCAGCGCGACCAGGATGATCGCCTCGATCAGCGTCTTGTACACTTCGTTCACCGATTCCGCGATGAATTCGGTCGGGTTGTAGATGACGGTGTATTCCAGGCCTTCGGGGAAATCCTTCTTCAGCTCGTCCATCCGCTTGATCACGGCGGTCGAGGTGTCGAGCGCATTGGTGCCGGGGCGCTGGAACACGCCCATGGCAATCGCGGTCTGGCCATCGAGATAGCTGCGGCTGTTGTAATCCTTGGCGCCCAGCTCGACGCGGGCGACATCCTCCAGCCGCACCAGGCGGCCATCGGCGCCGGCCTTGATGATGACATTGCGGAACTGCCGCACATCCTCGAAGCGGCCCTGGGTGGTGACGATGGCCTGCAGCGCATTGCTGTCGGGCGAGGGCTGCTGGCCGAGCGAGCCGCCCGAGACCTGCACATTCTGCGCCTGCAGCGAGGCCACCACATCGGCGCCCGACAGGCCATAGGCCGACATGCGGTTGGGATCGAGCCAGATGCGGATGGCGTATTCGCTGCCGCCGAAGATGATGACATTGCCCACGCCGTCCAGCCGCAGCAGCTGGTCGCGGATGCGCAGCTGCATGTAGTTGGCGATGTAGAGCTGGTCGTAGCGCTTATCGGGCGAGAGCAGATGCACGACCATGAGGAAATCGCCGGCCTGCTTGCGCGTCGTGATGCCCTGTCGCCGTACTTCTTCCGGTAAACGCGGTTCGGCGATGGTGACGCGATTCTGCACCTGCACCTGCGCGGTATCCAGATCGGTGCCGGGCTTGAAGGTGACGGTCAGCTGCATCAGGCCGTCGGCGGTGGAATACGACGACATGTAGAGCAGGTTTTCGATGCCGGTGATTTCCTGCTCGATCGGCGTGGCGACCGTGCGCGCCAGCGTCTCGGCATCGGCGCCGGGATAGCTGGCGGTGACATTGATCTGCGGCGGCGCGATTTCGGGATATTCCGAAACCGGCAGGTTGATGAAGGCGATCGCACCGATGATCACCGTGACGATGGAGATCACCGCGGCAAAGATCGGCCGGTCGACGAAGAAATGTCCGAATTTCATGGCGCCCTCACGGCGTAAAAGGATCTGGCGGGAGGCTGGTGCAGCGCGGCGTTACTTCGGCGCCTGCTGGCCGCCCTGGGCGGCCGGCTGCGGCAGCGCCATCAGGCCGTTCCACACCTTGGGCAGCTCGACCGGCTGCGGCGTCACCTTGCCGCCGCCCAGCCGCACACGCTGCAGCCCGTTGATCACGACGGTTTCGTCGCCCTTCAGGCCCTCGCGGATGATGCGGTAGTTGTCGGTGCGCGAGCCGATGCGCACCGGGCGCTGCTGCACCGCGCCGCCATCGCCCACCACATAGACATAGCGCCGGTCCAGATCGGTCAGGATCGCCTCATCAGGCAGCATCACCGCCTGGTATTCCGGGCTGCCCGGCACGGCGATGCGGCCGAACAGGCCCGGCGTCAGGAACTGGTCCTTGTTCTCGAACACCGCACGCAGGCGCATGGTGCCGGTGGCGGTATCGACACGGTTGTCGGTGAAGTCGAGCACGCCGGTGTGCACGAAAGTCTTCTCATCCGTCAGCATCACGGCGACCGGCAGGCCGCGGCCGTTGCTGCCGCCGCTGCTGCTCTGGCCGCCCTGCTTGGCGATGCGCTGGTAGGACAGATACGACCGCTCGTCGATGTCGAAGTAGAAATGCACCGGCGCCAGCTGCACCACGGTGGTCAGCAGGGTCTCGTTCTCGCGCACCAGGTTGCCTTCCGACACCAGCTTGCGCGAGATGCGGCCGGCGATCGGCGAGCGCACTTCGGTGAAGCTGAGCTGCAGGCGGGTGGTTTCGGCGGCGGCGCGGGCACCCGAGATATTGGCCTGCGCGGCGAGGAAGGCCTGGCGGCGCTGGTCCAGCGTCGCGGTCGCGGCGGCGCCGGTCTGGGTCAGTTTCTGGTACCGCTCGTATTCCAGCTTGGCGAGATCGAACTCGGTCTGCCGGTTGTTCAGCGTCGCCTGGGCCTGGTTGTAGTTGGCCTGATAGGTGCGGCGGTCGATGGTGAACAGCAGGTCGCCCTGGTTCACGGTGGCGCCGTCCTGGAAATGCACGGTGTCGAGATAGCCGCTGACGCGGGCGCGGATCTCGACCGAATTCATCGCATCGAAGCGGCCGGTATATTCATCCATCTCGACGATGGGGCGCATGACCGGCTTGGCGACGGTCACCGGCGGCGGACCGCCCATCTGGGCTGAAGCCGTGGATGCCAGCGAGCCGACACCGGCCAGAAGGACGACGGCCAGCGCGCCGTGACGGAACTTACCGAAAGACATTGGGAAACCCCCGCTTATTTTGCATGCGCGAAGAAGTATGCGGCTATCGCACGGACGACAAGCCAATCCTGTGTGACAGATCGCACGAAACACTGACGCAACGGCAGCTTAGAGATGTCCTCTGCCGGACGGCATTGTCAGATGGTTTGGCTGCCTAATACCATCGGGTTATATAGCACGCAACGGGAACATTGTCGGCCGACAATCTGACTACTGACATCTGTTGTCAGGATCAGAAGGGCTTCAGGATCACCAGCAGCACGATCCCGATCATCAGCACGGTCGGGATTTCATTGATCATGCGATAGAACCGCGCGCTGCGCGTATTGCGATCTGCTTCAAAAGCGCGCTGCCAGCCCACCATGTTGCCATGGATGGCCTGCATGCCCAGCACCAGTACAATCTTGGCCCAGAACCATGGCTGGTCCCAGTGATGACCGAGCCAGGCCATGCTGCCGCCGAAAATCCAGGCAGCACCCATAGCGGGATTGATGATCGCCTTCAGCAGCCGGCGTTCCATCACCTTGAAGGTTTCGGATTGCTTCGAGCCCGGTTCGGCATCGGCGTGATAGACGAACAGCCGCGGCAGATACAGCATGCCGGCCATCCAGGCGATGATGGCGATGATATGCAGGGCTTTCAGCCATTCGTAGAGCATGGCTGATCTCTAACGCCGGCCCGTCATGGCCGCAAGCCCATCCGTCGCGGCGTCCGGGCAGGCATTGTCGACCGGGCAATCGTTGCGGAAGCAGGGACCGGCATCGCAATACCGGCAAACCACATAGGCCTGCTGGCGGTTGACCGGCAGGTTACCGAGAATTTTGCGCAGCAGCGCGTCGAACTGCCTGCGCTCCGCCCCACTCAGCACATCCAGCATGCCCTGCAGCCGTTTGCTGCGCTGGCTGAGGATTTCACGCCGGCGCTGCTTGCCCGGCGGCGTCAGTCGCAACGCCAGGGCACGCGCGTCTTCCGCCGATGCTGTTTTCTCGACCAGGTCGTCCGCCACCAGCCGGTCGACCAGCCGCACGGTGCCCGGATGGGTCAGGCCCAGAATACCGGCCAGTTCGCCAACCGACAGGCCGGGCAGTATCCCGATGGTGGTGATCGCAGCTCCGCTTTGGCCGCCATGCTCGCCCACCGTATCGATACCGGCACGGATATGGTCGGTGACCGCGACACCGAGCGCGCCCAGTAGATTGGTGGTGGTGTCTTCGCGCTGCGCCATGATGTCTGGTCTCCTGACATGGATTTAAGCCCGGCGAGGCCAAGGGTCAACGGCAAATTCCTGCAATAAACTACACTAGACAAATATATGCATGCGTCATATATATGTATAACTCATGCATATAATTGGGGCTGCGATGCAAAAGCAGGATGACATCTTCCTTTACCGCTACCGCGTTCGCTGGGCCGATCTCGACCCGCAGAACATCGTGTTCAATCCGAATTACTATGCGTTTTTCGACAGCGCCCTGAACGATTATATGCTGGCGATCGGCTATTCCCTGCGCGAGGGGCTGGCCGGCGATGGCGCCGACATGTTGGCGGTACACAGCGAGGCGGATTTCCATGCCTCGGCCCGGCTGGACGACACACTCGAAATCGGCGTGCGCCTCGGTCGTGTCGGCCGCAGCAGTTTCCAGCTGGTTTTCCCGCTCTGGCGCGGGCCCGAGCTGCTGGTGGCGGGCCGCATCACCTATGTGGCCGTCGGTCTGGAAAGCCGTCGGCCGATCCCGGTGCCGCCTCGGTTCCTCGTCGCGATCCGAAACCATGCCGGTGCCGCGGCCGGATCGCTGATGGAGGCGTGACATGGCCTGTGACGACTATCTGTTGCCGCCTGCCATCCTGGCCGAGAAGCGCCGAGCCGCGCGCAGCTTGTCCTGGTCGGCGCTGCTCTCCCTGCTGCGCTGCTGGTGCGCGAGGGCGAAAGAACGGCAGGAACTGGCGCGGATGGGCAATCTCGCGTGGCGCGATCTGGGTTTAAGCGATGTCGACCGCCAGCGCGAGGTCAACAAATCTTTCTGGCAGCGCTAAGCCGCGCCCATCGCCGGTTCGATGATTGCCTTAAGCAGGCGGCGCGATGAGCATAAAGCCGCGGCAGATACAGCATGCCACCGTTTTATCCGTCAGGCCGCGCAGGCACATCGGCGCCAGGCGGTGCCGCAGGGCTGGCTGCTGCCGCAGCGGGTCTGGCCGTCAAAGCCGGCGCCACGCACCAGCCGCGCCAAACCCTCGATGAACGCCGGCTGCGCCCCCACGGTGGGCACGCGGATATAGCTGGCCGCACCGTTATGATGGGCCAGTTCGGCATATTCGATATCCAGCTCGACCAGGGTTTCCGAATGCTCGGACACGAAGGCGACCGGTACGACAACGATAGAACGTTTCTCCTGCGCCGCGCGGGTGATCTCGGCATCGGTCGCAGGTCCGATCCATTCCAGCGGGCCAACGCGGCTCTGATAGCAGATGCGGGTATCGAGGTCGTCGCGGCCCAGCTGTTGGCGGATCGCGGCGACACTGCGCTCGACCTGCAGCTGGTAGGGATCGCCATCGGTGACGATCTTTTTCGGCAAGCCATGGGCCGAGAACAGAATCCGCACCGGGCCCTTGGCTTCGGCTTCCGGCAGCCGTTCACGCAGCAGCGCGGTCTGCGCGCCGACAAAGCCCGGCTCGTCATTGTAGCAGCCGATCGCCGCTGTCGGCACAGCCAGGCCGAGTCTGGCTGCTGTCCGCTGCCAGTCGGTGAAGGACGACGCCGTGGTGGTGGTGGAGAATTGCGGATAGAGCGGCAACAGCACGATGCGGTCGGCACCCCAGGCTTTCACCTGCCGCGCGGTCTCATCGGCAAACGGATGCCAGTAGCGCATGGCGATGAAGACGCGAAAACCCTCGCCCAGCGCGGCCTGCAAGGCGGCGGCCTGGGCTTCGGTCTGCGGCAGGATCGGTGAGCGCCCGCCCATCCTGGCGTAGATCTCCTGCGCCACCGGTGCGCGGCGCGTGGAGATCAGTTTCGCCAGCAGCCAGCGGAACGGATTGGGCAGCCGGATGATCGCCGGATCGTTGAACAGGTTAAACAGGAAAGGCTGCACCGCCTGCGGACTGTCCGGTCCGCCGAGGTTGAAGAGTACAACGGCTGTCTTCTGCGGGGCTGTCATCTGGGTCATGGGTATAGACTTAAAGCAGGAGTCCGCTTCAGGCCAAGAACCGGCCGCTGGTTGCGACCAGATTCTCGCGCCTTTTGGGACAAAGATACGCCGCAATCGTTCCAGAGGATCACTGCTGCCAAATCATGGCGCCCAACCTGGACCGATCCCATGCCCGCCATCCGATATACCCGCCTCGCTGCCGCCGTCCTGACGCTGGCCGTTGCCGCCAGCAGTCTCGCCATGGCCCTGCCGGCCTTCGCCGACCCGCCGCATGACAAGAAAGGCAACAGTCATGATGGGAATCATGGCGGCAAGGGCAGTCGCGGCGGTGGTGACAGTGTCACCATCAACTTCAATTTCAGCGACGACGACCGCATGGTGATCCGCGACTATTACGGCGATCTCGGCCGCAATGGCCGCTGCCCGCCCGGTCTGGCGAAAAAGAACAACGGTTGCCTGCCACCGGGCCAGGCCAAAAAATGGATGATGGGCCGGCCGCTGCCGCCCGATGTGATCTATTACAGTCTGCCACCGAGCCTGACAGTCCGTCTCAGTGTGCCGCCGGCCGGCTACAAATACGTGCGCGTTGCTGGCGATATCCTGATGATTGCGGCCGGCACCGGCATGGTCGCCGCCGCCATCGAGGATCTCGCGCGGATGTAATCAGGCTGAGACTTCCGAGCCCTTCACCAGCCGCACCAGTTCCTCGACATGGCGCACCGGGGTTTCCGGCACGATGCCATGGCCGAGATTGAAGATATGGCCGCGGCCCTTGAAGGTGGAGAGCAGGCGATGCACGCCTTCCGCCAGTGCCGAGCCGCCCACCACCAGCAGGCGCGGATCGAGATTGCCCTGCACAACGGTCTTCGACCACAGATGATCGCGCGTCCAGCCCAGCGGCATAGTGTAGTCCAGCCCCAGCGCATCGGCGCCGGTGGCCTGGGCATAGGTCTCGTACAGGATTCCGGCACCGCGCGGAAACGCGATCACCGGCAAGGCGGGATATTTCTCTTTCAGCGCGGCGATGATCCGGCGCACCGGTTCAATGCAGAAGCGGCGGAATTCCTGTTCCGGCAGCACCCCGGCCCAGGTATCGAACAGCTGCACCACCTCGGCGCCGGCCTGCACCTGGCGGTCCAGATAGGCAATCGTGGCCTCGACCAGGATATCCATCAGGGTATCCAGGCCGACCGGATTGCCAAAGGCCCAGGTCTTGGCGGCGGGGAAATCCTTCGACCCGCGCCCTTCGAGCATATAGGTCGCAACCGTCCAGGGAGCCCCGGCAAAGCCTATCAGGGTGCAGTTGGCGGGTAGCTCCGCTTTGATGCGCCCGACCGCCTCGTAGACCGGTCCCAGCGTCTTGTGGATGCCATCGGGGTTCAGGCGGGTGAGTTCGCCCGCCGTGCGGATCGCATCCAGCACCGGGCCTTCGTTTTCCCTGAAGGCCAGCTGCTGGCCCAGCGCCTGCGGAATCAGCAGAATATCGGCGAACAGGATGGCGGCATCGAAGCCGAAGCGGCGGATCGGCTGCAGCGTCACTTCCGCCGCCAGCTCCGGATTGTAGCAAAGATCGAGGAAACTGCCGGCCTGGGCCCGGGTCTGGCGGTATTCCGGCAGGTAGCGGCCGGCCTGGCGCATCAGCCACAGTGGCGGGCGCGCACTCGGCAGGCCGGCCAGGGTACGCAACAACGGTTTGGTTGGCTGGGTAGCCAGTTGCCCCATGCTCGGGGCCGCGGGAATTGGGCTCATGGCCTTATTCCTCTTCTATTTTAATTTAAATTAAAAGAGATAGTAGAGGCAGTAGTGCGGTGAGAGTCGGGGATAATTGGCAATTCAGCGATGCTCCCGGATTCCATCCCGACAGCCCGCCCCGGTCGGTAAAATTGCCTGGACGGGGATAAGCCGGTTGAAAGGTGGCTCACGCCGTAAAAAAGCGGCCATGGGGATTATGGGGATAACGGGGATCGGTAAGCATTGTGGCGGAATGACGCATTCTCCCCGCTTTCCACAGGGGCGTCATAAAATTGATCCAGCGGTGACAGGCCGGTTGCATGGAATCCTGCTTCCGGGCATGAAATTGAGGCCATTGGGGAAAACCCCCGCCTTATGCGCTTTATCCCCATAATCCACCGCGCGCGAGACTGATGCCGAAAACCACCCGGCCGCATATCCATCTGGTTTCCGACGCCACCGGCGAGACCCTGAAATCGGTCGCCAAGGCGGCGTTGGTGCAGTTTCAGAAGTCGCAGGAAGAGGTGGAAACCCATACCTGGGCGCTGGTGCGCAAGCCGTTGCAGATGGAGCGCGTGGTGGAAGCCATCGCCGCCATGGGCGGGCTGGTGCTGTTCACCATCGTCGACCAGGAATTGCGCGAGATCCTGATCAAGGGCTGCGCCAAGGCCAAGCTGCCGATCGTGCCGGTGCTCGATCCGGTGATCATGGCCTTTGGCAAATATCTCGGCGAGAAGGCAGTCAACCTGCCTGGCCGCCAGCATGAAATGGATGCGGAATATTTCCACCGCATCGATGCGATGCATTACACCATCGCCCATGACGACGGGCAGCATCTGGAAGACCTCGACAAGGCCGATATCGTGCTGGTCGGCGTGTCGCGCACCTCGAAAACTCCGACCTCCATCTATCTTGCGAACCGCGGCTTCAAAACTGCCAATGTGCCGATCGTGCCGGGCCTGATCATCCCGCCCGAGGTCGAGACGCTGAAAAAGCCCCTGGTGGTCGGCCTCACCACCTCGCCCGACCGCCTGGTCTCGATCCGCCGCAGCCGCCTGATCTCGATGAACCAAACGACTGAGACCGCCTATGTGGACGACGAGCGCGTGAAGGAAGAACTCACCATCGCGCGCAAGCTCTGCACCAAGCATAACTGGCCAATCATCGACGTGACGCGGCGCTCGATCGAGGAAACCGCGGCGGCGATCCTGAACCTGCACACAAGGCGCGAGGAACAGCGCAAGCAGCAGGAGCTTGGTCTCGAGGAGTCGGGTCAGTGAGTGTGCCGGTGAATATAATCGCGAGTAGAGTCTCATGAGCCTGATTCTGGCCTCGGCCAGCGCCTCCCGCGCGGCCATGCTGCGGGCCGCCGGGCTCGATTTCGACATCGTGCCGGCGCGCGTCGATGAAGAGGAAATCAAGCACAGCCTGAAGGCCGAAGGCGCCAGCCTGCGCGATGCCGCCACGGCATTGGCCGAGTTGAAGGCCCAGCGCGTCAGCCATGGTGCCTCGCAGGATTTCATCATCGCCGCCGACTCCATGCTGGAGTGTGGCGGAGTCTGGTACGACAAGCCGGCAACACAGGCGGCGGCGCGCGACCAGCTGCTCAGCTTGCGCGGCAAGACCCATGAGCTGGTCAGCGCCGTGGTGCTGGCGCGCGGCGGCAGTGTGATCTGGCGCCATGTCGAAAGCGCCAGACTGACCATGCGCGATTTCTCCGATGCCTTCCTCGACGCCTATCTGGCGCAGGCCGGCGATGACGTTCTCTACAGTGTCGGCTGTTACCAGCTCGAAGGGCTGGGTGTGCAGCTGTTCAGCCGCATCCAGGGCGATTTCTTTTCCATTCTCGGCCTGCCCATGCTGCCGCTGCTCGACATCCTGCGCGAGAACAGGGTGCTCCGTTCATGAGTATGGGCGCATGAGTGCCTTCGACACCGAAGACGACATCATCCCGCGCGCCGGCGTGATCGGCTGGCCGGTCGATCATTCGCGCTCGCCGAAGCTGCATGGCTTCTGGCTGCAGCAGCACGGGCTCAGCGGCCGCTATGACAAGCTGCCGGTGCCGCCCGAAGACCTGGCCGCCTTCATGACCGATCTGCCGAAGGAACCGGGATTTCGCGGCATCAATGTCACCATTCCGCACAAGGTTGCCGTGCTGCCCTATCTGGCGCAGGTCGACCCGGTGGCCCGTCGCATCGGTGCGGTCAACACCATCACCGTGCAGCCTGACGGCAGCCTGCATGGCAGCAACACCGATGCCTTCGGTTTCCTCGAAAACCTGAACATGGATGCACCGGCCGGCTGGAGCGCCACGGCGGGCCCGGCCGCCCTGCTGGGCGCCGGCGGCGCCGCGCGGGCGATCATCGTCGCCCTGCTCGATGCCGGCGTGCCGGAAATCCGCCTGCTCAACCGCAGCCGCGACAAGGCCGATGCACTGGCTGCCGAATTCGGCCCCCGGATCATCCCGGCGGACTGGGACGAACGCGCCGGTGCGCTCGGCGGCGCCAGCCTGCTGGTCAACACCACCAGCTTAGGGATGGCCGGCCAGCCGGCGCTGGATCTCGCGCTCGACGATCTGCCGGCCGATGCCCTGGTCAACGACATCGTCTACAGCCCGCTGGAAACCGACCTGCTGGCCCGCGCCCGCGCCCGCGGCAACCCGGTGGTGGATGGCCTGGGCATGTTGCTGCATCAGGGGCGCCCGGGCTTCGAGGCCTGGTTCGGGGTGGCGCCGGCGGTCACCTCGGAACTGCGCGGCGCTGTTCTGGCTTGATTGAGTTAGCTAACTTAGCTAAGCTAACTTCTCTAGATTAGCTAAGCTAAGGCTAAGCCAATGATTAAAGCCAATATTCACGAAGCGAAGACGAATCTTTCAAAACTCATCGAAGCGGCAGAGCGTGGTGAGACTGTCGTGATTTCGCGTGCCGGAAAACCGGCCGTGACACTGACGCCGATGCTGAAATCGGGCAAACCAAAACGTCAGTTCGGTTTCCTGAAAGGCCAGATCCACTTTGCGCCGGACTATGATCAGGCGGATGCCGAGATCGAGCGTGATTTCCTTGCCAGCAGGATTTTCCCCGAAGGCGACGTTTAGTGCGACTGCTGCTCGACACCAATGCTTTCCTCTGGGCCCTGAACGATCTCGATCTGCTGGCGCCGGCCACCCGCGACATGCTGGCCGATGACGCGAACGACCTGTTCGTCAGCGTCGCCAGCCTGTGGGAAATCGGCATCAAGGTTGCCACCGGCAAGCTGACCGCCGGCCTCGACTGGGAGGATTATCTGTCGCGCATGGGCGCCACCCTCATGCCAATCCAGCCGGAGCATGCCCGCGAGGTCTCGCGCCTGCCCCAGCTGCACGGTGATCCGTTCGACCGCATTCTGGTCGCACAGGCACGGATTGAGAATCTGGTTCTGGTTACCCGCGACAGGCAACTCGCCGAATACGACGTCGCGGTGATTCCAGCATGAAGATCGGCGCCATGAGACAGCCATGCTGAAAATCGGCCTCACCGGTTCCATCGGCATGGGCAAGACCACGGTGGCGAAAATGTTCGCCGCCCGTGGCATCCCGGTTTTCGATGCCGATGCCGCCGTGCATCAGCTATACGCGCATGGCGGTGCGGCGGTGGCACCGGTGGGCGCCGCCTTCCCCGGTGCGGTGAAGGACGGCGCCATCGACCGGCCGGCGCTCTCCGCACTGGTGGTCGGCAAGCCGGCCGAGATCAAGAAACTCGAAGCCATCGTGCATCCGCTGGTGGCACGTCTGCGCGAGGATTTTCTCAGCCAGGCCGAACAGCGCGGCGAGGCGATGGTGGTGCTGGAAATCCAGATGCTGCTGGAAGGCGGCAGCGCAAAAACACTGGACGCCATTGTCGTGGTGAGCGCACCCGAGGCGATGCAGCGCGACCGCGCGCTGGCGCGGCCCGGCATGAGTGCCGAAAAACTCGCCGGCATCCTGTCCAACCAGATGCCCGATGCGGAAAAACGCGCGCGGGCGGATTACATCATCGATACCGGCGTCAGCCTGGCCGAGACCGAACAGCAGGTCGAGGCGCTGATCGCCACCTTGCGCCAAAAGGCGGGAAGCAGCTGATGCGCGAAATTGTTCTCGATACCGAAACCACCGGCTTCAAGGCCAATGAAGGCGACCGCCTGGTCGAGATCGGCTGCATCGAGCTGGTCAATCACATCCCGACCGGCCGGCATTACCATGTCTATGTGAATCCCGAGCGGGCGATGCCGGAAGACGCCTTCAAGGTGCACGGCCTGTCGGATGAGTTTCTCAAGGACAAGCCGCTCTTCGCCACCGTGGCGCGCGAGTTCTGCGATTTCATCGGCGAGGACATGCTGGTGATTCACAATGCGGCCTTCGATCTCAGCTTCCTGAATGCCGAACTGGCACGGCTGGATGGCTTTCCGCATATCGCCATGGAGCGTGCCATCGACACGGTGCGGCTGGCGCGCGGCAAATTCCCCGGCGCCCAGGTCAGCCTGGATGCGCTGTGCAAACGCTTCAACATCGACAATTCGGCACGTATCAAGCATGGCGCGCTGCTCGACGCGGAATTGCTCGCGGAGGTCTATCTCGAGCTGATCGGCGGTCGGCAGCAGGGCCTGGGCCTGGCCGGCAGCGAAGCCGGCGACAGCCTGGTGGCGGCGCCGCAGATGCGCGGCCCGGCCCGGCCGCCGCGTCCGCATCAGGCCAGCGAGGCCGAACAGGCCGCCCATGCTGCCTTTGTCGCTAAGCTGAAGGACGCCGTCTGGCTGCGGGGCGACTAGGCCCGGCTAGCCGGACTAATTTTCCGATAACCTATTTGCAATCCTATGCCGTCAGGCTGGGACGGCGATTTAGTCTGCGGTCCGAAACACGGACTGAGCCGACCCGAGATCGCCTGAGACCATCGGATGCGTCGTAAGTACCTTTTTGTCGCGCTCGTGATCTGCGCCATCCTCCTGCCGCTGGCCGGGCTCAATCACTATGTCTACACCACGCTGCGCCAGGCTGCGATTGCAGAAGAAATCGGCGATCTGGAACGCCAGGGCGAAATCCGCGCCCAGGAGATCGAGAATTCACTGCAGAGCGTGCGCTTCGTGCTCGGGCAGATCGAACTGCTATGGCAGATCGACGGCGACGACGAGGCCAAGATGCACCGGCATCTGCGGCAGATGGAACAGCAGCTCGCCTATGTGCGGATTCTGGGCGCCGTCGATGCCAGGGGCGATGGCGTATATTCCTCGCGCTCGTTTCCGGTCCGGCCCTATAACGTGTCCGGAAGCGAAACCTTTTTACATCTGCGCGACAATCCCACTGAACGGTTTTTGTTTGCCGGGCCGAGCCTGAACACAGTCGACCAGCGCTGGCAGCTCAACCTCAGCATGGCCGTGCGCGACCGCAATGGCCAGTTCAAGGGCGTGGTCGGCGCCATCATCGATCCTTACGCCTATGCGCAGGCCTTCGAGAAGGTGGTGGCACCGGGCGATTACGTCACCCTGCTCAGCCGCGATTTCACGATGATCGCGCGCTCGCCCTGGCGTGAGGACGAGATTGGCAAATCGCAGTCCCAGGTGTCAGCCTATGAGGGCTTCGTTGCCAGCGGCCAGGATGCCCATAGCGGTGTCTATGACAATCCCTTCACCGGCGAGCTGCGCATTGTCGCCGTGCGCCGGCTGTTCGATGGCCAGCTGATACTCTCCACCTCGCGGCCGCTCGACAAGGGCATCGCCAACTGGAGTTCATTGGCCACCATCATCAGCGTGATTTCGGGCGTGATCCTGCTCAGCGGCATCATCGCGACATTGGTAGCGATGGACATGCTGGCGGATCGCGAGCGCAAGGCCCGCACCCTGGCCATGCTGAACAACGATCTGCAGGATCAGACCGCACGGGCCGAAAGGCTGGCGACGGTGAAAAGCGAATTCCTCGCCACCATGAGCCATGAGATCCGCACGCCGATGAACGGCGTGCTGGGCATGGCCCAGGCGCTTGAAGGGCTGCCGCTCGATGACACGGCGCGCGACTATGTCGGTGTGATCCGTGAATCGGCGGAAGGCCTGCTGGGCATCATCAACGACATCCTCGACTATTCGCGGCTCGAAGCCGGCAAGCTCAAGGTCTCGCCCAGTGCGATCCGCCTGCGCGTGCTGGTGGATTCCATGTTGGCGCTGTTTTCCTCGGCCTGCGCCCAGAAAAAACTCGACTTCCGCACCGAGATCGATCCGGCATTGCCCCCCGGCATCGAAAGCGATCCGATGCGGCTGCGCCAGATCCTGGTCAACCTGATCGGCAATGCGGTGAAATTCACCACGACCGGCCATGTCATCCTGCGCGTCAAGCCGGCTCGGCTGGCCAATGATGTTGCCGGTGTGCGCTTCGAGATCGAGGATACCGGCCCCGGCATCTCTGCCGCGGCACAGGCCAGCATCTTCGAACGCTTCGCCCAGGAAGACGGCTCGATCTCGCGCCGCTTTGGCGGCACCGGGCTTGGCCTGGCCATCTGCCGCCGGCTCTGCCATCTGCTGGGCGGCGAGATCGGCTGTGACAGCCAGCAGGGCCGCGGCGCGCTGTTCTGGATCGAGATTCCGATCGAACTGGCCGAAGACGGCGAATCCTATGACAGCACGCTGCCGGCGCTGCAGCCTCTGCCGCCCGGGCCGCCGCGCGTGCTTTGCGTCGATGACAATCACGTCAACCGCCGCATTGTCGAAACCCTGCTGTCACCCTTTTGCAAGACGCTGGTGCTGGCCGAAGGCGGGATTGAGGCGCTCAGCCTGGCGGCTACGCAGCCCTTCGATGTCGTGCTGCTGGATATCCACATGCCGGAGATGGACGGCATCGAAACCCATCATCGCCTGCGCAACCTGCAGCATGGCCGTGACCAGCGCATCATCGCACTGACTGCCGATGTGGTGCCCGAAGCGCTGGCGCGCTATGAGGTTGCCGGCTTCGATGCGGTGGTGGCCAAACCAGTCGAGCTGGACAGGTTGCTGCGCGCTATCGGACTTGAAAAGGAAGCCAGTGCGTTATCGGCAGTGGCCGCGCCATCGGCGGCCTAGGGTGCTTCCAGCTCGCTGAAACAGAACACCATGTCGACCCTGCTGTTGTCACTCGACAGCGGCATCAGCAGCGAGCTGTTGGCCCGCAAGGGAACCTGCCGCAGCGATCCGCCGCCCGGCAACGCGCCGGCCACCGGATTGTAGGTGTAGACCGGGATGCGTTTCTCGATGACGATGCGGTAGTTCAGCATCACATCGTCGCCGGCAATGCCCAGATGGGCGCCCATGTAATTGCCCTGCACCGGCTGGCCGGTGGGGTCGCGACCGCGCAACGCAACCTGTGCCGTGCCCACCAGGCGATAGCGCAGCCAGGGCGGCGCCTGCAGCACTTCGGTGAGCAGGATGCCGGGCAGGAGGTCGGCGGCGATATCCAGCGGATCGATGTCTTTTCGCGCCGGCATCTGCCGCGTTCCGCGCAAGCCGTTCCAGTACTCCCAGATGCGGCGGATCGCCGGCGAACACTGATCCAGACACGCAGTGCCGAGCAGGCGCGGATAGGTCGAACTGCTGATTTCGTCGTCCAGTGACTTGCTCACAGCGACTTGCTCACCCGATCCCCAGACCGATCCGCCGGCTAACACAGGGGCCTCAGCTTGCAACCGGCCAAGGGGGATGGCAAGGAAAACCGGGCTTGCGCCCGGCACCGATCGGGCGGGCACCTAGGCAGTGCCGGCCTGTCCCTCGGCCTGCTTGCTGCGCTGGTACTGCTGCACGAAATCGATCGGATCCAGCATCAGCGGCGGCATGCCGCCATCGCGGGTCGCGTCTGCAACGATGCGGCGGGCAAACGGGAACAGCAGGCGCGGCGCCTCGACCAGCAGCAGCGGTTCGACATGCTCGGCCGGGATATTCTGCAGCGTGAACAGGCCGGCGTAATGCAGGTCGACCACGAAGGCGACCTCCTCGCCATGCTTGGCTTCGCACAGGATGCGCAGCGTCACCTCGAACAGGGTGTCATTGACCCGCTCGGCGGCGGTGCCGACATTCACCGAGATCTGCGGCGCGCCCTGCATGCTGAAGGTGCGCGGCGCCATCGGATGCTCAAACGACAGATCCTTGGTGTATTGCGCGCTCAGGCCGAAATGCGGTGCGCTGTTGGGGTCGAAACCCGGCGGCGGATTGGCGGTATCGGTCATGGCGGC
>NZ_CALRUC010000085.1:0-19727 GCF_943371255.1 Ferrovibrio terrae
CGATGTCGACTCTTACGCAGTCGAAAGCCAGAAGCGCGCCAAGCGCTCCTGGGACGAAGGCCGCTTCAAGAAGTCGATCATCCCGGTGAAGGACATCAACGGCCTGACCATCCTCGACCGCGACGAGCATCTGCGGCCCGAGACCACCATGCAGTCGCTGGCTTCCCTCGATCCGTCCTTTGCCGTGATGGGCGAGCAGTTCGGCTTCAATTCCGTCGCCACCCAGCGCTACCCCGAGGTGGAGCGCATCGAGCATGTGCATCATGCCGGCAACTCGTCGGGCATCGTCGATGGTGCCGCCGCCGTTCTGATCGGCAATGCGGAGGCCGGCAAGAAGAGCGGCCTGAAGCCCCGCGCCCGCATCCGCAGCTTTGCCTCCATCGGCTCGGAACCCACCATCATGCTGACCGGGCCGAGCTTTGCCGCCGAGAAGGCCCTGCGCCTGGCCGGCATGAAGCCCTCGGATATCGACCTCTACGAGCTGAACGAGGCCTTTGCCTCGGTGGTGCTGCGCTTCATGCAGGCGCTCAACATCCCGCATGACAAGATCAACGTGAATGGCGGCGCCATCGCGCTGGGCCATCCGCTGGGTGCCACCGGCGCGATGATCCTCGGCACCATGGTCGACGAGCTGGAACGCAGCGGCAAGAGCACTGCACTCGTCACGCTCTGCGTCGGCGCCGGCATGGGCACCGCCACCATCATCGAGCGCGTCTGAGCGCTGTCAAAGCTACAGGGTAGAAACATGATCGATTACACTGTTGACGGCGACGGCGTCGCCTCCATCACCTGGAACATGACCGACCGGTCGATGAACGTCATGAACAAGGCCAGCATTGCGGCCTTCCGCGAAGCTGTCGACAAGGCCATCCAGGACAAGGCCGTGAAGGGCGTCATCGTCACCTCGGCCAAAGCCGACTTCGTCGCCGGCGGCGATCTGGTCAGCATGCTGGAAGAATCGAAGGACGCAGCCAGGGCACTGCAGAACAGCTTTGCCCTGCAGAAGCTGTTCCGCGACATCGAAAAGGCCGGCAAGCCCTTCGCGGTTGCCATCAACGGTACCGCGCTGGGCGGCGGCTACGAGATTTGCCTCGCCTGTCATCGCCGCATCGCTGCCGACAACCCAAAGACGCTGATCGGCCTGCCGGAAGCCACCATCGGGCTGCTGCCCGGCGCTGGCGGCACCCAGCGGCTGCCGCGCCTGATCGGCGTGTCCAAGGCGCTGCCGATGATGCTGGAAGGCAAGAAGGTCGACGCCAAAACGGCGCTTGGCCTAGGCATGATCGACGAGATTGTCGCACCTGCCGAACTGCTGGCCCGCGCCAAGGCATGGATTCTGAATGAGGGCCAGACCGGCCATGTGAAGCCCTGGGACCAGAAGGGCTTCCGCGTGCCCGAGGCCGCCAACACGCCGAGGGGCGCCCAGGTCTTCACCGCCGGCAATGCCATGCTGCGCGCCAAGACCATGGGCAACTATCCCAATGCACAATACATCATGTCCTGCGTCTATGAGGGCATGCTGGTCGATATCGATACCGGCCTGAAGATCGAAAGCCGGTATTTCGTCGCCTGCACCCAGTCAAAGGAAGCGCGCAACATGATCCGCTCGCTGTTCTTCTCGATCGGCGATGCCAACAAGCTCGCCAACCGCCCGAAGAATGTGCCGACCCAGACCTATACCAAGATCGGCATCCTTGGTGCTGGCATGATGGGCGCCGGTATTGCCTGGTCGGCATCGGCCGCCGGATTGCAGGTTGTGCTGCTGGATTCCACGCAGGAATCGGCTGACAAGGGCAAGGCCTACAGCGCCAGCCTGCTCGACAAGCGGGTGAAGTCCAAGCGTGCCAGCGAAGCTGACAAGGAAAAGCAGCTCGGTCTGATCACGGCCACGACGTCTTATGACGACCTCAAGGGCTGCGACCTGGTGATCGAAGCCGTGTTCGAGGATCGCGCCATCAAGGCCGATGTGACGAAGAAAGCCGAGGCGCAGCTGGCGCCGACCGCCATCTTCGCCTCCAACACCTCGACTCTGCCGATCAGCGGCCTGGCCGAAGCCAGCAGCCGGCCGGCCAACTTCATCGGCCTGCACTTCTTCTCGCCGGTCGACAGGATGCCGCTGGTCGAGATCATCCGCGGCAAGCAGACCTCGGATGAGACGCTGGCGCGTGCCATGGACTTCGTGAAGAAGATCCGCAAGACGCCCATCGTTGTGAACGACAGCCGCGGCTTCTACACCAGCCGCGTCTTCGCCACCTATGTCAGCGAGGGCCTGACCCTGCTGGCCGAGGGCGTGACCCCGGCGCTGATCGAAAATGCCGGCAAGGCTGCCGGCATGCCGGTGGGTCCGCTGGCGCTGGCCGACGAAGTCTCTCTGGAGCTAATGCATCGGGTGCGCACCCAGACCAAGAAGGATCTGGGCGATGCCTACAAGCCCGATGGTTCGGCGCCGGTCCTGTCCCTGATGGTCGAAAAGCTCGGCCGCATGGGCAAGAAGGCCGCCAAGGGCTTCTACGAGTATCCGGCCGATGGCAAGAAGCGGCTGTGGACCGAGCTGGGCAAGCATTTCCCGGTCAAGCCCGAGTCCGAACAGCCGGCGCTCGCCGACGTGATCAAGCGGCTGGTCTATATCCAGTCGGTCGAAACGGCGCGTTGCGTCGAAGAGAATGTCATCATCGACGTGCGCGATGCCGATGTCGGCTCGATCATGGGCTGGGGCTTCCCGCCCTTCCGTGGCGGCACCATCAGCAATATCGACACCGTGGGCGTGCAGCCCTTCGTGACGGAATGCGATGCGCTGGCGCAGAAGCATGGTGCTCGCTTCACGCCGCCCAAGCTGCTGCGCGACATGGCGGCAGGGGGCAAGAGCTTCTACGCCGCCTGAGGCCGCGCAAAGCACAAACGAAAAGGGCCGGGTTTCCCCGGCCCTTTTTTATTGCCTGCCGCCCGCTCAGTCTTCGTCCGGCGGCGGCACTTCATCCTCGTCTTCCGCCGGCTCGGCAGGGGCATCGGATTCGGTGCTGGCGCCCGGCGCATCGAACAGCGTGCTGGCACTGCCGCCTTCATCCTGCGGCGGCAGTCCATCCGCCGGAATGGCATCGATGCCGCTGGACGCGCCGCCGCCATAGAGCTGCTCCGGCAGCCAGAGCGCGATCTGCGGGAAGCTGTAGAGCAGCACCATCGACAGCAGCACGATGCCGACAAAGGGATAGATGCCCTTGAAGATCTGCTCGATCGAGATGTTCTTCGGTGCCACGCCCTTGCAGTAGAAGGCCGCCATCGCCACCGGTGGCGTCAGGAACGAGGTCTGCAGGTTCAGCGCCACCAGGATGCCGAAGAACAACGGATCGACGCCGTAATGCTGCAGCAGCGGCAGGAAGATCGGCACGAAGATGATGATGATCTCGGTCCATTCCAGCGGCCAGCCGAGCAGGAAGATGACGAACTGGGCCAGGATCAGGAACTGGGTCGAAGACAGATCGAGATAGTCGATCAGATCCTTCACCACCTCATGGCCGTTCAGATAGGCGAACACCGCCGAGAAGGTGGCCGAGCCGACAAACAGCCAGCAGACCATCGCCGCCGAGCGTGCGGTCAGGAACACCGACTCCTTCAGCTTGGTGATGCTGAAGCTGCGATAGCCGATGGCCAGCACGATGGCGCCGGCGGCACCGACGGCGGCCGCTTCGGTCGGCGTTGCCAGACCGAAGAGGATGGCCCCCAGCACGGTGGTGATCAGCAGCGCCAGCGGCAGGAACGATGTCGCCAGCGCCCAGATCACCTTGGTGAAGGGTACATCGAGGATTTCGCGTGGCGGCTTCGGCGCCAGCGACGGATTGATCATGGCCCGGGCGATCACATAGACCATGTACAGGCTGGCCAGCATCAGACCCGGCAGGAAGGCGCCGGCATAGAGCTTGACCACCGAGACGCCCGCCGTGGCGCCATAGAGGATCAGCAGCACGCTGGGCGGGATCAGAATGCCGAGGCAGCCGCCGGCGCAGATCACGCCGGTCGCCAGTTTCGGGTCATAGCCGGCCCGCAGCATCGCCGGCAGCGCCAGCAGGGTCATCAGCGTCACCACCGCGCCGACGATGCCGGTGGCGGTGGCGAACAGCGTGCAGGTCAGCAGCGTGGCAACGGCGAGCGATCCCGGCAATCGTTTGGCCGCCAGTTCGATGCTCAGGAACAACCGGTCGAGGATATTGGCGCGCTCGACGATATAGCCCATGAACAGGAACAGCGGCACCGAGATCAGCACGTCATTGGCCATGACGCTGAAGGTGCGCTGGACGAAGAGTTCAAAGATATGACTGCCCATGGCGAAATAGCCGAAGCCGACGCCCATGGCCATCAGGGTGAATGCAATCGGGAAGCCGAAGCCGATGGCGAACAGGAACGCCACCAGCATGAGAATGCCAACCTGCGGATCGGTCATCGGCCGGCCTCCGGGTTGTCGCTATGCTCTTTCTGCAGAATCTGCTCCAGCTCCTCGACATCGCCCAGGCGCGGCGGCCATTTTCCGGTCTTGATGCAATACATGCAGCGCATCACCTCGGCGATGCCCTGCAGGATCAGCAGCGCGCCCGCAATCGGAATGATGGTCTTGAAGGGATAGATGATCGGGCCGGCCGGCGTGAACAGGCTGCGTTCCTTCACCGACCACGAATAAGCGGCGTATTCCCAGCCGGTATAGAGCAGCGTGATGATGCCGGGAAAGAAGAAGACGAAATAGAGGATCAGATCCCAGCGCGCCTGGGTGCGCGGCTGCCAGTTGCGATACAGCCAGTCACCGCGCACATGGCCATTGCGCGCCAGCGTATAGGCGCCGGCCATCATGAACAGCGTGCCATAAAGGATATAGGCGGCATCGAAGGCCCATTCGGTGGGCGCCTTCAGCACATAGCGGGCAAACACCTCGTAGGAAGTGGCCGCGGTCAGCAGCAGGATGCACCAGCCGAATGCTTTTCCGACCCAGGTGTTGATCGTTTCAATCCAGAACACAAACCGATTGTCCATTTGCCCCCACCGCTCCGTTTACGCGGTTTTTACGCGATGCCCTTAAACGACGGGAACCGCCGGTCGCCCGGCGGTTCCCGCTTACCCATGACTCTGTGAACTCAACCCTTCTTCTGACCGAAGAAGTGATTGTAGGCCACCTGACGGTTCGGCGTATTGAGCAGCTCGTAGCGCACCGTGCGGCGCACCCAGTCGAGCTGCGACTTGATCACCTTGGCGAAGAAGGCTTCCTGGTTCTGCGCCTGCAGCACGGTATCCCAGGCCTTGAGCTGGGCATCCATCACCACCTTCGGCGTGGTGTAGACCTTGACCTTGTCCTTGGTCTGCAGCTCGGCCAGATCCTTGGAATAACGGTCGAGTGCTTTCCACGACATGTCGGACGAGGCAGCCTCGGCAGCATACTTCAGGATCGACTTCTGCTCGGTGCTCAGGGCGTCATACTTCGTCTTGTTGAAGATGATCTCGAAGGCTTCCGCCGCCTGATGCCAGCTCTGCAGCATGTAGACCTTGGAGACATCCGAGAAGCCGAGCAGCTTGTCGGACGACGGGTTGTTGAATTCCGCCGCGTCCAGCAGGCCACGATCCATCGCCGGCACGATTTCACCACCGGCAACGATGGTGACTGCCGCGCCCATTTCCTTGAACACGTCCGCCGAAAGACCGACGGTGCGGTATTTCAGGTTCTTCAGATCGTCGGCCGTCTTGATCTGTTTCTTGAACCAGCCAAGCGGCTGGCAGGGCATCGGCCCGGAGATGAAGCCAACGACATTGAGCTTCAGGATGTCGCGCACCAGTTCGTTATAGAGCTGGTTGCCGCCACCATAGGCCATCCAGGCCAGCACGCCATTGGCATCCCAGCCGAACGGCGGCACCGTGCCGAACAGCGAGAAGGCCTTGTGCTTGCCATACCAGTAGGCGGTGACGCCATGACCGGCATCCAGCACACCGCTATGCACGGCATCCTGCATGCCGAAGGCGGGCACCACCGAACCGGCCGCCAGCACATCGAGCTTCAGGCGACCGCCCGACATCTCGTTGACGCGGGTGGCATAGTCGGCGGCCATCTCATGGAAGATGTCCTTGGTCGGCCAGGTCGACTGATACTTCAGGGTCACCGTCTGGGCCCGCGATACGCTCGGCATCGCTACGGTCGCGGCAGCAGCACCGGCCGCGATGCCGGCCCCGCGCAGGAACTGGCGACGCCCGGTCTTTTTAGGCGCAATAGGGGTGTCAGTACGCTCGGTCATCGTATCCTCCCAAGGATGTTATCGCCGGTTTCCGGCCGTTTTGAATTCGGTGCGTCAATTCGAGCGCCGTCATCATTGGGCGTATACGTTGTCTGGGGCAAGAGGATTTTTACACCCCGGTTATGCGCCGCAATGCACAATTTTGCGCAAACCGCCGATTTGACGCGCCCGGACAACCGGCACAGACTAAAGTTCAATAAAAAATGATCGGAGGAACACCATGACCCCGCCTGCCGCCACTGCCCTGAAAGCCGTCGCCGATATTCGCACACAGGTGAGTGCCGAAGAGTGGCAGACCCGCACCGATCTCGCCGCCGCCTATCGGCTGGTGGCGCATTACGGCTGGGATGACCTGATTTTTACCCATATCTCGGCGCGCGTGCCGGGACCGGACCATCACTTCCTGATCAACCCCTATGGCTGGATGTTCCACGAGATTACCGCCTCGTCGCTGGTGAAGGTGGATCTGGAGGGCAATATCGTCTCGCCCACCGAGCACATCATCAATCCGGCCGGCTTCACCATCCATTCCGCCGTGCATGCCGCGCGCCATGATGTCGGCTGCGTACTTCATTTGCATACAAGCGATGGCATCGCGGTCTCGGCCATGGCCGAAGGCCTGATGCCGCTGAGCCAGACCGCCATGGTGGCGCTGAGCACGCTGAGCTATCACGAGTTTGAAGGGATTGCCCTCAATCTCGACGAGCGCGAGCGGCTGGTCGCCGATCTGGGCAGCAACAACCTGATGATCCTGCGCAACCACGGCACGCTGGCCTGCGGCAAGACCGTGGCCCAGGCCTTCCTCAACATCCACCTGCTGGAACGGGCCTGCCAGGCCCAGGTGCGGGCACTGGCCGGCGGGGCGAAACTGCATCCGGCCCAGCCCGCCGTGCAGGAGCTGGTGAAACAGCAGGTGCGCGGCATGAAGATCGATGTCAGCGGCCTCGCCTGGGGCGGCCTGCTGCGCCTGCTGGATGCGAAGGACGCGTCTTATAAGTCGTGAAGCCGACCCAGCAGCGCATCGACATCGCCGGCCGTGTGATACAGGCCGAAGCCGATGCGCAGGCGCTGGCCGCGATGATCGGTCACCACGCCGGCGCTGGCGAGGCGCTGCTGCACGGTTTCGGCATCCGCCAGCTCGAAGGTGAGGAAATTGCCATGCGGCAGGCTGTCCGGCACCACCAGCTGCGACGCCTGGAGCGGTCCTGCCGGCAGAGCCGCGATGAATTTGCGCTGCAGCCCGCGCACATGATCGTGGATCATCGCCACGCTGATGCCCTGCTGCACCAGCCAGTCCTGCACCGCATTGAAGCGATACAGTCCTGACGGGTCGAATGTGGCGCCCATGAAGCGCCAGCCATTCTCGGCGTAGGCCGTGCGGTTGTCCTGTGCGCCACTGAGCGCCCCGAAGGCGGCATACCAGCCGGTATCGCGCGGCCGCGCACCCCAGCCCGGCGGGCAATGCATGAAGCAGGCGCCCTCGCCCGCCATGGCATATTTGTAGCCGCCGGCAATATAGAAGGCGCGCGCAGCATAGGCCGACCAGTCGACCGGCCGCGCCATGAAGGCGTGATAGCCATCCACCACCAGCATGGCCTCGCCGGCCGCCGCCGCAAGGGCGCCGATATCCTCCACGGCAAAGCCGGAATTGAAAAACACCTGGCTGACAAAGATCAGGTCGAAGCCCGCCTTGGCGGCGGCGGCAAAACGTGCGGCAAAGGTCTCGAACGGCGCGCTGGCAATCCGCGTCACCTGCACCAGGCTTTCTTCTTCCATGCGCGCGATCTGGCGGGCGAAGGAATGGAATTCGCTGTCGCTGGTGAGCAGTCGGATCGGCCTGTCGGCCGGAAAGCAGGACAGCAGCCGCTTGACCAGCTCATGGGTGTTGGGCGCAAACACCACGCTGGCCGGATCGGGCAGGTTGAGCTGGCGCGCCACATGGCCCTGCGCCCGGGGCAGCACGGCACCCAGCACATGCTCCCATTTGCCGTCGATCAGGCGGGCGGCATCGTCCCAGGCCTGCTGCTGCCCCGCCAGGCTGGCATCGGGCCAGCAGGAATGGCTGTGGGCGGCGAAATGCAGGCGCTGCGGGTCGCTGCCGAGAAACCGGGAGAAATGCTGTTTCAGGTCGAGCTGGGTCATTTCACGCTTTCCGTGACGCGCGGAATATTTTAATCTTAAAATAATTCCGGGAGCAAGACCATGACGACGGACGGCATCCAGACCGATTTCTCCGACCGCATGAGCTATGGCGACTATCTGCGCCTCGACACCCTGTTGTCGGCGCAGCAGCCGCTATCGGCCGAGCAGGACGAACTGCTGTTCATCACCATCCACCAGGTGCAGGAACTGTGGATGAAGTTGCTGAACAGCGAACTGGACATGGCGATCGCCCATATCCGCACCGACACCCTGGGCCCCAGTTTCAAATGCCTGTCGCGCGTCTCGCGCATCCAGGTACAGCTGATCCAGGCCTGGGATGTGCTGGCCACCATGACCCCGGCGGATTACCTGCGCTTCCGCCCGGTGCTGGGTTCTTCCTCGGGCTTCCAGTCCTGGCAGTATCGTCAGATCGAATTCAAGCTGGGCGCCAAGAATGCCCTGATGCTGAAGCCGCACCAGCACCGCCCCGATATCCATGGCCCGCTGGAGGCCGCCTTCAATGCCCCCAGCCTCTATGATGAGGCCCTGCGCCTGCTGGCCCGTCGCGGCCTGGCGGTGCCTGATGACATCCTCAAGCGCGACGTCACCAAACCGCACCAGGCCGATAGCCGCGTCGAAGACGTCTGGGCCACGATCTATCGCGAGTCCGAGCGGTATTTCGATCTCTATGAACTGGCCGAGGAACTGGTCGACGTGGAGGACAGCTTCCAGCAATGGCGCTTCCGCCATATGAAAACCGTGGAACGCATCATCGGCATGCGCCAGGGCACCGGCGGCAGCGCCGGCGTGTCCTATCTGCGCCAGGCGCTGGAGCGCAGCTTCTTCCCCGAACTGTGGTCGGTGCGCACCAAACTCTAATACGCCGTGAACAGCACCATGAAGGCCGACACCGTGATGGTGGCGATCACCGTCGTCACCAGGATGGTGGATGAAGCGCGCTGCACATAGGTGTTCTGCTGGGTGGCAAGGATGTAGACATTCGCCGCCGTCGGCATCGAGGCCTGGATCACCGCCACGGCGGTGAGGAAGGCATCCAGCTTCAGCACGTGTACGGCCAGGATCCAGACCAGCAGCGGATGCACCGCCAGCTTGCCGACCGCGGCCAGCGACACCTGCTCCAGCCCTTCCGAGATCGGCCGGCCGACCAGCGTGAGGCCGAGCGCGAACAGCGCGCAGGGCGCCGAGGCATCGGCCAGCAGATTGAGCAGGGTCTCCAGCGGGCTGAACAGGCTGAGGCCGGTCAGGCCCCAGAGCAGGCCGGCAAAGGTGGAGATGATCAGCGGATTGCGCGCCATGCCGGCGCCGACGCGGCGGAAGATCGCGCCCAGCGAGGCATTGCCGCCATTGGAGCCTTCGATCAGCGCGGTGGTCAGCGGGATCAGCAGCACATGGTCGAACACGATGATCAGCACGGCCGGCAGCACGGCGGCATCGCCGAACAGCGTCACCAGGATCGGCAAACCCATGAAGCCGACATTGCCGAAGGACGCGCTCATGCCCTGCACCGCGCGCTCGCCCCAGTTCATCGCAAACAGCAGGCGGCTCAGGCCCACCGTGAAGGCATAGGCCAGCAGGCCGCCACCGCTATAGGCCGCGACGAATTTCCAGTCGAAGGCGGAAAACACCGGCGCCGAGGCCATCTTGATGAATAGCATGGCCGGCAGCGCGAACCAGATCACGAAGGCATTGAGGCCGAGATAGGCCTGCGCCGTGATGATGCGGGTATAGCCGGCAGCATAGCCGACGAAGATCAGGCCGAAGAAGGGCAGCGAGACATTGAGCAGGGTTCCCATGGCGCTGCGCTCTTCTCTTTCTCGGGTTTTATTGCGCCGGCTGCAGCTGGATCAGCCGCTTGGCGAAGGCGTTGCGCGCCAGTTCTGGCATCGGGATCGATTTGCGCGCCTTGAGATCGAACAGCACGGCGACGATCTCGGCCCGCGCCAACGGCTGCTGCGAGTTGCTGTCGAGCAGGAAATGGCAGAAGCGCCAGGTCTTCTCGCGCAGCTCCAGAATGCCGGTGCGGGCGTAATAGGCATCGCCGATATTGAGAGGCTGGAAATAATCGATGGCATATTCCAGCGCGGCCGAACCCAGCCCCAGCTCACGCATGCGCTCGGCCGTCATGTCGCCGCCGGCCAGCATGTTGCCAGCGGCTTCGGAAAACCGCGCCATGTAGAACCGCGTCGCCATGCGGCCGGTTTCCTCGGCTTCCCAGCGATCCACCGCACCGCGGCAGGTCTCGTACATGCCCTCCACCGGCGCGGCCGGCGCCCGCGGCCCGGTCTGCGGCTTGGGCGGTGGCGGAGCCTTGAGCTGCACCGCCAGTGCCGCGGCCGCGGCACGCACATCCTGCGGCAGCATGAGCAGTCCGGCACCGTCCAGCCGGTCGAGGATCAGCGTGGCCTCGCAGGTGGCCGACAGCGTGTCGGTCTCGTCCTCGTATAGCTCGTGATAAAGCTGCAGCCGGTCGGCCTCGACGCTGCGGATACCGCTGCGCACCCGTAGCACGGCGGCTTCGTGATTCTCCCGTTTGAACTGGATGCGATGCCGCAAGGGCCGCACCGCCACCGCATCGGACCGCCGCCGCGTCGGGCCATAGCCCAGTGCCAGCAGCAGCTGTTTCTCGGCTTCGGCGAAGCGCGCGAGATAGAACTGCACGTTCAGATGCCCCATGCGGTCGCATTCCCAGGGCTGCACCGGCGAACGGCCGGTCGGCACGAAGCCATCCTCCACCGCGGGCAAGGCGGCCTGTTCATGCGGCGCATCGCCATCCACCGTGATCGCCTTGAAACCTTCGGCGATGGCGGCCGGCAGGGATACGGATTTGCGCTGCGCCAGGTCGAAACACAGGCCGAGCACATCAGCGGTCATGCACAGCACGCCGTTCTCGGCATTGAACAGGCGATGATGGAACCGCACTTTCCTGCCTTCGGCGAGCGTGACGCCGCTTTCCATGCGGATCAGGTCGCCGGCATGCAGCTCGCTGAAGAATTTCGTTTCGGCATTGACGGCAACAATGCCCAGCTTGTGCTTGACCAGCGCCTCATGGCCGAAGCCGGCGGCCAGCATAGCGGTCGCCGCCGCATCACTGACGCGCCCGGTATAGAACTGCACGTTCATATGGCCGTACTGGTCGCATTCCCAGGCGGCAACGGAACCGCGGTAGGTTTCGCGGAAATTGGTCACGGGCAAACTCGCTGCGATGGAGACTGAAATCGTGAGGCGGGCACCTATGTTCGCGCCTTACCCGCGTCCGCGCAACCGCCCCATCAGGGCTTCCACATGGCGCCGCACCACGGCTTCGCCGGTATCGCCCAGCACCTTCAGCCGCCCGGTGGTTTCCAGCATCAGTGCCCCACCCATGGCTGCCGCGAGGGAAACCGTTTCCGCCCGCAGCATTTCCGCTTCCAGCGGGGCGATGCGCCGCATGGCATCGCTCAAGACCGTGTAGCACTGGATCAGCCGGCCATTGAGCAGGCGATCAAGCTCCGGCGTCAGGCCGGTGGGCCGGAAGCCCTGGCCCAGATAGAGGCCGAGATAAAGGTCATCAGGCCGCTGACGGTAGAAGTCATAAAAGGCCAGCGCACCGGCCAGCAGTTGCGCCTGCGCATCCGCTTTCGTCACCGCCGCGCGCAGGTGCTTCAGCAGATCGGCCAGCGAGCCCGCCAGCAGATCGGCATACAGCGACTCCTTCGCCGGGTAATGCAGATACACCGTGCCCACGGCGATCCCCGCTTCGGCCGCAATTGCGCGCAGCGTGGCGCCATCGAGGCCGTCGCGGGCGAAGATCTTGCGCGCCGCCTGCAGGATGGCATCGCGCTTGAAGGCGCGAACGGCCTCGCGGCGGCCGCTTTTGGCCTTTTCCAGCGTTGCCGTATCAGCGGGCATTTTTCCACGCCAGCGGATCGCCGCCATCGCGCTCTTTCACCGCGGCCTTGAAGCCGATCTGCTCGCAGCGCGCCTTGAAAGCAACACCCTCGGGCGAATGCCGGGTGATGCCATCGAACAGCGTCGCCAGCGTCTGCGTCGAATTCAGGCCCATATTGTCATAGGCCTGGTTCACCATCAGCTTCTGCATCATCAGCTGGTTCTTCGGCACGCTGGCCATGCGTGCCACCAGCGCCTCGACATGGGCATCGAGATCGGCTTCGGGCACCGCATCGATCACCAGGCCATAGTCTTTCGCCGTTTTGCCGTCGATCAGGTCGCCGGTGAGCAGCATGCGCTTGGCCTTCTCGGCGCCCAGCCGATAGACCCACATCGCCGTGGTCGGGCAGCCCCAGATGCGCGCCGGTGGATAGCCGATCTTGGCATCCTCGGCCATCACCACCAGATCGCAGCACAGCGCGATATCGCTGCCGCCGGCCACCGCATAGCCGCGGATCTTGGCCACCACCGGTTTCAGCGAGCGCCACAGGCTGAAGAAGCAGTCGGTCGAATGCCGCATCCACTGGTAATCCACCAGCGGGTCCCAGGGCATGTCCTGGCTGCCTTTCACCGGGCGCGGCGCCTCGGCATAGGCCTTGAGGTCGTAGCCGGCGCAGAAGGCACGGCCGGCGCCGGTCAGCAGGATGACATGCACATCGTCGTCGGCATTGGCGCGTTCCACGGCGGCGCGCAGCAGGTCCGGCGTCGTCTCATGGATGGCGTTGAGATGCTCTGGGCGATTGAGCGTGATGCGGGCGACGCGGCCATCGCGCTCATACAGGACGAAAGACTCTGCCATGACGGATCCTCCATGTTTATGGAGAAACCTTACACTCGTTCATAAAAATGAACAACGTTCATAAATTGAGTTCGCGATAGCGGGCACCCGGCAGCGGATTATCGTAATAAGGCGGAATATCGTGAAAACCGAGTGCATCATAAATGCGATTGGCCGCCACCATCGAGGGGAAGGTATCAAGCCGGATGGCCCGGTAGCCGAAACCGCGCGCCGCGGCCAGCACCGCATCGGTCAGCCGGCGGCCGGCATTCAGACCGCGTCCGGCCGGATCGATATAGAGCCGCTTCATTTCCGCGATTCCATCCCCCAGGTCGCGCAAACCGACCACGCCGATGGCGACGCCGTCGCGTTTGCCCAGCAGCAATGCCCCCTTCACGGCGGGCGCATATTTGCCCGGCAGGCTGGCGAGTTCCTCGTCGAAGCCCTGGAAGCACAGGCTGAAATCCAGCGACTGCGCATAGGCGGTGAACAGGCGTCGCACCGCGGCAAGGTCTTCGGGTGTGACGGCGGGCTGAATCGTGATGGCGGAGTCGGTCATGGCGCTATGAGAAAAGAAAAGGGCGCGGCATACAACAGGGGATGATGCCGCGCCCACCGGTTTGCACCGGCTCCCGGCGGCTATCGGGGCAACCGCCGAAACGAAACCTGATCGCGCTAGAGCGTCACCATGCCCTCCAGATAGGGCTTGCAGGTGCCGGCCATGCGCACGCGCTCGCCGTCGTCGCGGCAATACAGCGTGCCGCCGCGTGCGGAGGCCTGATAGGCGGTGATGTCGCGCTTGCCGAGCCGCTTGGCCCAGTAGGGCACGATGCTGCAATGGGCCGAGCCGGTGACCGGATCTTCCGGTATGCCCTTGGCGGGTGCGAAGAAGCGCGACACGCAGTCGATGCCCGGCCGGTCGCCCGGCGCAGTGACGATGACGGCAAATTTGTCGAGGTCCATCAGTCCGTTCATGTTGGGCCGCAGATTGCGCACGATGTTGGCGTTGTCGTAGACGAGGAAATAGCTGTGGCCGGCCAGGATTTCGGCTGGCTTGGCGCCGATGGCCTCGATCAGCCCTTCGCAGGGCTGCGCCGGAGATACGGCACGCATGGGAAAATCCAGCGACAGGCGGTCGCTTTCGCCATCCTGCGTCACGGTCAGCGTGCCGCTCTTGGTGAAAAAGTCGATGCGGGTGCGCGCCCGGTCCAGCCGGTGGAAAATCACCCAGGCCGAAGCCAACGTGGCATGGCCGCACAGATCGACCTCTACTTCCGGCGTGAACCAGCGCAGCCCATAGCCGTCCTCGCCCAAGCCACCCTTCTGCGGCACGAAGAAAGCGGTTTCGGCGAGATTATTTTCCGCCGCGATCGCCTGCATGGTGGCATCCGGCAGCCAGGTGTCCAGCGGCATCACGGCGGCCGGATTGCCCTTGAACACCGCATCGGCGAAGGCATCGACCTGATAGAGCGGTAGTTGCATCCGGTGTCCCCCTCAGATGTACAGCAGCACAGCCGACAGCAGCGTCAGCCCGGCCATGGTGAAGTTGAAGATCGTGCGCGCGCGCTCATCGCCCAGGAACCGCCCGATGCCGACGCCGAACAGCGCCCAGAGCGACACGCAGGGCAGGTTGATGATGGTGAAGATCAGCGCGATCAGGCCCAGCTCGATGGCGTAGTGACCGCCCGGCGTGGTGAAGGCGGCAACGGCACCCACCGCCATCATCCACGCCTTCGGATTGACATACTGGAACAGCGCCGCCTCATGAAACCGCATCGGCCGCAGCTCGGCCCTGCTTTCGATGCCACCGGCGCGCGACAGCTGCCAGGCGAGCCAGACCAGATACAGCGCACCGATGGCCTTGAGCGCCTGGTGCAGCCAGTCGCTGGCCAGGATCACGGCGCCAAGGCCGAGACCGGTGACGATGATGAGGGAGAGAAAGCCGGCACTGATGCCCAGCATATGCGGCACGGTGCGGCGGAAACCGAAATTGGCGCCCGAGGCGGTCAGCAGGATGTTGTTCGGTCCCGGCGTGATCGAGGTGACCACGGCAAACAGCATCAGCGGGACCAGCAGGAAGGTTTCGGCTTGGCCAATATTAGACAGAGTTGACATCATTGGCTCTCCTCCTGGGAGAACCGGCGTCGCAGCAGAGGAAATGAAAATGCGCGACGCCGGCAGCCGGGGGGCTTAACGCTCAGGCCCTATCGAAGCCACAACGGCTTTTTCAGCAGCTCGGCTTCGACATCGGCGCGGGTGAGGCCGACATCCTTCAGAATCTCTTGCGGCAGGCCGGCAAGATCGGCCCGCTCGCGGGCCTGGCGCTGCCAGTTGAGCAGCATCAGCATGAGACCCGTCGCGCCTTCGGCGGCAACAGCTACCATGCGGTCGATGACCCGGCCGATCGTGCTGCCCGCGCGTTCGACCGGGCCTGTACCATAAGGCCGGTCGATTGTATCGATACAATTTGTCATGACACCCTTCCAATTTTCGATGAATTCTAACAATGAACCCGATCAATTCGGGCAATGCGATAATTGATTGACTCTTGAATGGGGTCAATGACAATATTGACACCATGACAATGTGGACTCCCAATCTCGACGCCTTCCCGGGCCCGCGCTACCAGGCACTGGCCACGGCCATCGAAACCGCGATCCAGACCGGCGAATTGCCGGTGGGCGCCAAACTGCCGCCGCAACGCAATCTCGCCTGGAAGCTGGGCGTCACCGTCGGCACGGTCAGCCGCGGTTACATGCTGGCCGAACAGAAGGGCCTGCTGTCGGGCGAAGTGGGCCGCGGCACCTTCGTGAAACCGAACGACGGTTTCGGCAATCCATCCTTCCGCAGCGAGATCGTCGCGCCACAACAGGATATCGCACGGCTTGCCACGCCCGGCGTGATCGAGCTGTCGCGCAACGAGCCGAGCCTGCCCGATTTCGAAGACATCATGCGTACCTCGCTGCAGCGCCTGTCGATGCGTGGCGGACTGCAGAACCTGCTGGGCTACAGCCGCACGCTGGGCGACCCGCTGCATCGCACGGCTGCCGCGCAATGGATCGCGCGCACCGGCCTGACGGTGATGCCGGAACAGATCATCGCCACCGCCGGCGCGCAGCAGGCACTCGCCGTGGTGATGACGGCGATGACCATGCCGAACGAGATCATGCTGGTGGAAGCGCTGACCTATGGCGGCGTGCATGAGAATGCCCAGCAGCGTCCGATCCGTCTGGAAGGCGTGGCGATGGATGACGAAGGCATGCGCCCTGATGCGCTGGCCGAGGCCGCGCGCCGCACCGGCAGCCGGCTGGTGCTGATCCAGCCCACGATTCACAATCCAACCACCGTGATGATGACGGCCGAACGCCGCGCCGCCATCGTGGCGGTCGCCCGCAAGCACGACCTCACCATCATCGAGGATGATGTCTACGGCTTCCTGATGCAGGACCGGCCGCTGCCTGTGGCGGCACTGGCGCCGGAACGCACCATCTACATCACCAGCGCGTCCAAATGCATGGCACCCGGCCTGCGCGTCGGCTGGATTGCCGCACCGCCGGTGCTGATCGAGCGCTTCGCCGATACCCTGCATGCCATGGCGGTGAACAATCCGCGGCTGAACCAGGAAATCGTGCGGCAGTGGATCGAGGACGGCACGGCGGCGATGCTGGTCGAACGCCTGCGTGAGGAAGCCGCGATCCGCAACGCCATGGCGGTCGAGACCTTCGATGGCCTGACCATGCGCAGCAATCCGGCCAGCCTGCATTGCTATCTCGAACTGCCCAATCCCTGGCGGCCGAATGAATTCACCAACCAGGCGCTGGGCCAGGGCGTGCGTATCGCCAGCTGCACCTCCTTCCTGCTCGACAACCGGCCGAATCCGCCGCCGTGGGTGCGCATCTCGCTGGCCCCCTCGCCCGACCGCAATGACGTGGCCGACGGCCTGCGCCGCCTGCGCGGCCTGATCGAGCGCGGCCCGGAAGCGCGCCACGCCATCGTCTAGCCACTAAGCGCTGTGCAGATCCTGCTCTATCTGGCACCGATCATCCTGGTGATCGGGCTGGTGGCGACCGGCCGTGTCGCCCTGGTGCATGCCGGCCTCGCCGGCCTGTTCGCCACGCTGCCGGCGGCGGCCGTCGCCCTGCATGGCCAGCGCGACCTGCTCGATTTCTTTGTCATCGAAAGCCTGAAGGGTGCCTGGCTTGCCTGGCATGCCATTGCCGTCATTCTCGCCGGCCTCACCGTGCATCACGTGATCCAGGCCGCCGCGCCGCCAGCTGCGGATACGCCGCAGTCTGCACCGGTGTCGCGACACCGCCAGGCGTATTTCCTCAGCTTCATTGCCGCCGGGCTGATCGAAACCGCGATCGGCTTCGGTGTCGGCTTCGCGCTCGCCATCCATGGCCTGCGTCGGCTGGGTGTGGCGCCGCTGCCAGCCGTTGCAGTCGGCCTGCTGAGCCAGATGCTGGTGCCCTGGGGCGGCCTGGGCATCGGCACGGTGATCGGTGCGGCGCTGGGCAATCTGCCACTGCAGGGTTTCGGCCTCTCCAGCGCCAGCCTGATGCCGGTATTCCTGCTGGTGCTGCTCAGCTGGTTCTGGTGGTGGTCGCACCGGCTCGGACTGGGCCTCAGCCTGCGCAACATGGCGCTTGATCTGCTGTGGACCGCGGCTCTGCTCGGCCTGCTGTATCTGGGCAACCGTTATGCCTCGGTGGATACCGCCGGCCTGATCGCCACGGCGCCGCTGCTGGCACTGGGCACTCTGCTGAACCGCAACCGGCCGCCGCTGCGCGCCCTGTTGCGCCTGGCGCTGCCCTACCTGCTGCTGATTGCCGTGCTGCTCTCCACCCGGCTGATCCCGCCGCTGTCGCAGACATTGCAGAGCATCGCCGTGTCAAAGCCCTTTGCCGACATGCCGGCCTTCCCCTGGGCCTACCAGGCCGGGGTGATGCTGCTGCTCACCGCCCTGCTCTATGGCGCGCTGACCCTGAAGCCGCAGCAGATCGGCGGCGTGCTGCGACAGACCTGGGCAGCCGGCCGCATCGCCATTGCCACCACGCTGATCTTCCTGGTGATGGCGCGGCTGATGGCAGCCAGCGGTATCCCTGCAGAGCTCGCGACAGCATGGCAGGCTGTGGCCGGCGAACAGGCGCTGCTGGCCTCGCCGGTCTTCGCCGCCATCGCCGGCGGCCTGACCGGCAGCAATACGGCATCGAACAGCCTGCTGCTGCCGCTGCAGGCGGCGATGGCGGGCTCGGCCGGTGCAAGTGTTCTTTGGGTCAGTGCGCTGCAGAACGTGACCGGCAGCCTGTTCACGCCCTTCTTCCCGGGCAAGATCGCCATGGCCTGCGCCTTTGCCGGCATCATCGGCGGTGAACGCCTGGTCTATCGCCAGGTGATCGCGCTGGTGCCGCCGCTGCTGGTCGCAGCGATACTCATCACACTGGCTTTCTGACCGTATGCGCATGGTTGAGCGGACCATGGCCGTGGCCGAAGCCCGGCGCGGTCTCGATCGCCTTGCGCACATAGGCGCGCGCCTGCGCCACCGCATCGCGTAACGACAGGCCAAAGGCCAGCCCGGTGGCAATCGCAGACGCCAGCGTGCAGCCGGTGCCATGCGTCGATGTGGTATCGATCCGGGTGCCGGTGAAAGCCTCACCGCCGCCGGTTGCCAGGCGCAGCAGATCGACCAGATGATCGCCCGGCAGATGGCCGCCTTTCAGCAGCACGGCGCGCGCGCCCAGATGCAGCAGGCGTTCGGCCGCCGCCGGCATGTCGGCTTCGCCGGCGATCTTCACGCCCGACAGCACCTCGGCCTCGGGCAGGTTCGGCGTAATCACCGTGGCGCGCGGGATCAGCCGCTTGCGCAGCGCCTCGGCCGCCGAAGGCTGCAGCAGACTGGCGCCACCTTTCGCCACCATCACCGGATCGACCACCAGCGGGATGTCAGGGGCATATTGATCGAGCGCGTCGACCACGGCGTCGATGATATCGGCGCGATGCAGCATGCCGGTCTTGATAGCATCCGCCCCGATATCCTGCAGCACGACGCGCAGCTGCAAGGCGATGAATGCAGCCGGCACCTCATGGATATCATGCACCGTGCGCGTATCCTGCGCGGTGAGCGCGGTGATCGCGGTGGATGCATAGCCGCCCAGCGCGGTGACCGTCTTTATATCGGCCTGGATACCGGCGCCGCCGCCGGAATCCGATCCGGCGATGATCAGAACCCGGCCGCGCTTTTGCGCAGCCGTCGCCGCAGCGCTCATGCCGCCTGTTCCAGCGCCGTGATGATGTCGTCGACCACGGTCTTGACCAGGCCTTCATCCTCGCCTTCCGCCATCACGCGGATCAGCGGCTCGGTGCCGCTCGGGCGAATCACGATCCGCCCGGCCTTGCCGAGTTTCTTTTCGGCGGCATCGATCGCCTGCTGCACCTTGGGCGCTTCCAGCGGCTTGCCGCCGCCATGGCGCACGTTGCGCAGCAGCTGCGGATAGGGCTCGAAGCGGCGGCAGAACACGCTGGCCTTTTCGCCGGACTCGCACAACGCCGCCAGCACCTGCAGCGCGGCCACCAGGCCGTCGCCGGTGGTGGCGAAA
>NZ_CALRUC010000086.1:0-19004 GCF_943371255.1 Ferrovibrio terrae
GCCAGCATGACTGCATCGGCACTGGCGCGCTGGCCCTTGCGTGGCTGTTTCAGGCGGATCAGGCCGCCCAGCAAAGCGTCATGGGTGTGATCGATGTCAGGCATTTGATAGTAAAGAGGAACTTGGCAAATGAGCGGCGCTTGACCGACCCGGCCAGCCCACTATGCTCCACCCAGACCGCTCGACACAATCATGGGTTCGACTGCCGTGGTGCAGACTGCCTCCAAATCCCTGCAAGACCTGCCGGCGCCGGGCCCCAAGCCCAGCATCGAGCCGCTGCGCGCCCTGGTGGCGGCCGATATGGACGCCGTGAACCGCGAAATCATCGCGCGCATGGCCAGCGATGTCAGCCTGATCCCGGAACTGGCCAGCCACCTGATTGCCGCCGGCGGCAAGCGGATTCGCCCGCTGCTGACCCTGGGTTCCGCCCGGCTCTGCGGCTATCAGGGCAGCCACGATGTGCTGCTGGCCACCTGCGTCGAATTCATCCACACCGCCACCCTGCTGCATGACGATGTGGTGGACGAAAGCGACCGCCGCCGCGGCAATGCCACCGCCAATGTGCTGTGGGGCAACCAGCCTTCCGTGCTGGTCGGCGACTTCCTGTTCACCCGCGCCTTCCAGCTGATGGTCGAGACCGGCTCGCTGGAGGTGCTGCGCATCCTGGCCGGCGCATCCTCGGAGATCGCCGAGGGCGAGGTGCTGCAGCTGGTGATCGCCAACGACATGAATTCGCTGGAAAGCGACTATCTGAGGGTGATCAAGGCCAAGACCGCGGCGCTGTTTGCCGCCGCCTGCCGCGTCGGTGCGGTGATCGCCGACCGGCCGCAGGCCGAGGCCCAGGCGCTCGACGATTATGGCCATAATCTCGGCATCGCCTTCCAGCTGGTCGACGATGCGCTGGACTATGCCGCCGATGCCGCCACGCTGGGCAAGAATACCGGCGACGATTTCCGCGAGGGCAAGATCACCCTGCCGGTGCTGCTCGCCTTCTCGAAGGGCAGCGAGGCCGAGCGCGGCTTCTGGCGCCGGGTGATCGAACGGCCCGAGGAACAGACGTCCGAGGACTGGTCCCAGGCGCTGGCCTATCTGGAGCGCCATGGCGCCATCCAGGAAACCCTGGCCCGCGCCCGGGCCTATGCCCAGAAGTCGCGTCAGGCGCTGCAGCTGTTTGCCGCCGGGCCGATGCGCGATGCGCTGTCGGAAGCGGTCGATTTCGCCGTCGAACGGGCGCTTTAAACCCGGCTTTAAACCCCTGCCCGGCCTAGGCTTTCGGCGTATCGGCTTTTCCACCGCGAATGCTCGCGGGGGTGCCTTGCGGGGGCGTGCCGCAGGCGCTATACAGTCGCCCGCGCCGGTCGGAGCGTAGCTCAGCCTGGTAGAGCACTAGCTTCGGGAGCTAGGGGCCGGAGGTTCGAATCCTCTCGCTCCGACCAGCGCGCGAATTCTCCCGAAAAAACCAGCTCCCCCCTGCTCCGTCGTCGGCTTATTCCGTCACCCACTCTACTCGGTAAGAATGGGCGGCACGCGCACGCGCCGCACCGTTTCGCGGTAGAGGATGTACAGCCCGCTGGCGATGACGATGGCGCAGCCGATCCAGGTCTGCGCATCGGGGAAATCGCCCCAGACATACCAGCCGATCAGCACCGACCACAGCAGATGCGTGTAGTCGAACGGCGCCACCACGGCCGCCGGCGCCAGGCCATAGGCGCGCGTCATGCACAGCTGCGCCGTGCCGCCGATGAGGCCGGTACCGATCAGCAGCAGCAGGTCGGTGACGCCGGGCGTCACCCAGAAGAATGGCAGCGCCAGGCCGGTGAACAGCGTGCAGAAGGCGGTGAACCAGAAGGCGATGGTGGTGGAGGGTTCCAGGCGGCTGAGCCTGCGGATCTGGATGATGGCCAGCGCATACAGCAGGGTCGCCATCACCACGATCAGGCTGGCGCTTTCCAGCATGCCGCTGCCGGGACGGATGATCACCAGCATGCCGACGAAGCCGACGATAATCGCCGACCAGCGATGCAGGCCGACGCGTTCCTGCAGCAGCCAGACCGACAGGCAGGCGATGAAGATCGGCGCCGCAAACGCAATCGCCGTCACCTCGGCGAGCGGCAGGAACTGGTAGGAATAGAAAAACAGCAGCATGGCGCCACAGCCGAACACCGAGCGCAGGCCGTGGCCCGCCAGCTGCCGGGTCTTCAGCAGCATCAGGGCATTGGCCAGCGTGTTGCCGCGATCATTGCCTGCGCCGCCGGCGCTGCGCCACACCATCAGCAGGATGGGCGGAAAGGCAAACAGGCTGCGGAAGAACATGATCTGCACGGTGGGATACCCGGCCGTGAGCCACTTCACCAGCGCATCCATGATGCCGAACAGCGACACCGCGATCAGGATGTAGCCGATGCCCAGCGGCGTGTTGGACACTTGCGTATGCGCGGGAAAGACAGACATCGGCGTGCGGCTCAGACCTGACATGAAACGGCCCGGCTGGTTGTGCCATGCCGGGCCGTGGATTGCATCCCCTATCCATTATTTTGTCATTCACGCCCACCACACAAACCGTCACCCTAGGGCTTGTCCCTAGGGTCCATCGCACGTTCCGATGCGCGGATGGTGCAGATGGACCCTCGGAATAAATCCGAGGGTGACGATCTGTGTTACGAAAGCGCTGCTCCGGTGAAAGTATTAGAACGCCAGCGGCTCGGTCACCCGGGTCCAACGGCCGCCCTTCACCTGCACCATGAACACCGACTCGCTGCCATGATGCTTGTTCGGTCCGAATGTCATCACCGGGCCGCCGAAGATATCGGTATAGCCCTGGATCGATTCCATCGCCTTGAGGAAGCGCTCGGTGGTGAGATCCTTGCCGGCACGGTCCAGCCCCATGACGATCAGATCAGCCGCGACATAGGAAAACTGTGCCGCCGGGTTGGGATCGACATTGTATTTGGCGCGGTATTTCTCCACCCACTGCTTGATCGCCGGGTTGGCTGAATCGGGATACGGTGCTTCGATCTGCGTCATCGTATAGAGGCCCTCGGTGGCACCCGCCGGCGCGCCCGAGACATTGAGGTCGAAAGCCGCCGTGGTGCCCACCATGTCGACCGCCCAGCCCATCTTGCGCGCCGTGCTGTAGGCCAGGATGGTGTCGCGGATGATCGAGCCGAGCGCAATCACATCGCAATTCGCCGCCCGCAGCTTGGTCATCTGGGCGGTGAAATCGGTATCGGTCGGCTTGTGCGTGGTTGCATCGGCCAGTTTGACATTCATCGCCGCCAGCTGGTCGCGCGCGCCTTCGAAAATCTCGCGGCCGAAATCGGTATCCTGATACAGGGCACAGACATTCTTCTTGCCCTTGTCGACGAAGTGTTTCACTGCGCCGCGCATCTGCGCGTAATAGGAGGCACCGGCCGCCCATTTCATCGGGTGAAACGGCTCATACAACTGCTTCGCCCAGCTGAGCGGGAAGAAATTCGGCACCCCGGCCTTCAGCTGATCGGGCATCACTGCATTGTTCATCGGCGTGCCGGCACCGAGCAGGATCAGAAACACCTTGTCGCGGTTGATCAGCTTGTTGCCGGCCTGCACCGCGCGCGGCACCTGATACTGGCTGTCCTCGATGATGTAGCGGATCTTGCGGCCCTGCACGCCGCCCTGGGCATTGACCTCGTCGAAACGCATGCGCGCGGCATTGGAGGAATGCACGCCGAAGGCCGCGGCCACACCGGAAAGATCGGTATGCGTGCCGATGATCACTTCGGTCTTGGTCACGCCCTGCAGCTTCTGCGCCTCGGCCTGGCCGGCATAAAAGGCCAGCATCGCGGTGACAGCGGTGATCGTTACTCTGCCCAGACTGATCATGATTCCTCCGGAAGTTTTTTTGTGGTCGAAAAATGCCGGCCGCGGCGCATCGCTACACCACGGCCGGATATGCATGCCTCACCCATGCGCTGCGGCGATCACATGCCGTAACGCACCGGGCCGGCGATCTGTACGAAGCGGCTCTTCTGCACCTGGAACAGGAAGGCCTCGTCGGCACCCTGGTGCTTGTTCGGCCCGTAACTGACCGCCGGGCCGCCGAAGATGTCGCGGAAGCCCTGGATGCTTTCAATCGCCGCCACCATCTTGTCGGTGGTGAGATCCTTGCCGGCACGGTCGAAGGCGAAGATCAGCTGGTCCATCAGGCCATAGCCATAGACGGCACCGATATTGGCATCGGAGCCGAACTTGGCCTTGTACTTGTCCATGAAGGCGGCCACCTGCGGCGAAGCCGTGTCGCGATAGGGCATCACGGTTCCCGCCATCACATACATGCCTTCCGTCACGCCACCGGGGGCACCGGCAACGATCTGGTCATAATTGGCCGACTGGCCGAGGAAATCGACATCCCAGCCCATCTTGCGCGCCGTGCCATAGGGCACGATGGCATCGCGCACGATGGTGCCCATCACCACGATGTCGCAATTGGCCGACCGCAGCTTGGTGATCTGGCTGGTGAAGTCGGTGGCAATCGGGGTGTTGGATGCGGTTTCGATGACGACCAAGTTCATCGCCTTGGCCTGGTCCTGCACGGCTTCGAGGATTTCCTTGCCGAAGTCGGTGTCCTGATACAGCGTGCAAAAGCGCTTCTTGCCCTTGTTGGCCACCATCCATTTCATGCCGGCGCGGATCTGGTCGTAATAGGACGACAGGCCGGCGAATTTCAACTTGTGGAAGGGTTCCGACATCTGCCGCGCCGCGGTGATCGGCGAGAAGTTGATCACGCCGGCCTTCAGTTGGTCAGGCAGCACGGCGTTGTTCATCGGCGTGCCGAGCGCGCCGGCCATGATGAAGATATTATCGCGGTTGATCAGCTTGTTCGCCGCCTGCACGGCACGCGGCACCTGATACTGGTTGTCTTCCACGATCAGGCGAAGCTTGCGGCCATAGATGCCGCCCTGCTCGTTCACCTCGTCGATGCGCAGCCGCATCGCCTGCGAGGAATGCACGCCATAGGAGGCCGCCACACCGCTCAGGTCGGTATGCATGCCGATGACGATTTCATTTTTGGTGACGCCACGCACCTTGCTCGCCTGCTGCGCCTCTGCAGATGACAGTGGGGCGCCAGCGAATACCACTATACCGGTCACGGCCGCGACCGTGAGCACATGGACCCTACGCATGCGGACCTCCCTCGTTTTTATGTGGTCTTATGCTTCTGCTTGACCTGCAAAGCTTAGTCCTGTGCCGCGGCGCGTCCTATACGGATTCGATGCGGCAGCGCCGTTGCTGCGGCGCACAAACGCAAAGACGCCCGCGGTTTCCCGCGGGCGCCTCGCAATGGATCGTGTTCAGACGATCGAAAGGCCTAGTACATGATCGGACCGCCGCCGATCTGCACGAAGCGACCCTTCTGGATCTGGTAGTACAACACTTCGGTGGTGCCCTGATGCTTGTTGGGGCCGAAGCTGATCACCGGGCCGCCGAAGATGTCGCGGTAGCCGCTGATGCTCTCCAGGCCCTTGAGGAACTTGTCGGTGGTCAGATCCTTGCCGGCACGATCGAGTGCGGTGACGATCAGGTCGGCGATGTTGTGGCCATAGACCGCGCCGATATTCGGGTCGGCGTTGTACTTGGCCTTGTAGGCATCCCACCAGGCGGCCACGGTCGGATTGGCGGTATCGCGATAGGGCATCACGGTGCCGGCGCCGACATAGAGGCCTTCCGTCGCACCACCCGGCGCCGAGGCGACGATCTGGTCGAAGCTGGCCGACTGCGAGGTGAAGTCCACATCGGTCCAGCCCATCTTGCGCGCGGTGGCATAGGGCACGATGGCGTCACGCACGATGGCGCCCATGGCGACCAGGTCGCAACCGGCACTGCGCAGCTTGGTGATCTGCGCGGTGAAGTCGGTGGCGACCGGGGTATTGGTGGCGGTCTCGACCACCTGCATGTTCATCGCCTTGGCCTGGTCCTGCACCGCGTCCAGGATTTCCTTGCCGAAGTCAGTATCCTGATACAGCGAGCACAGCTTCTTGCGGCCGTTCTTCTGCACCAGGTATTTGATGCCGGCGCGAGTGTGGTCGTAATAGCTCGAGAAGGTCTGGAACTTGAGCCTGTGGAACGGCTCGCTCATCGAGCGGGCGGCGGTCAGCGGCGCCAGGTTGGGCACCTCGGCCTTGAACTGCTCGGGGAACACCGCGTTGTTATGCGGGGTGCCGAGCGCGCCGGCCATCAGGAAGATCTTGTCGCGGTTGATCAGCTTGTTGCCGGCCTGCACCGCGCGCGGCACCTGATACTGGCTGTCTTCGACGATCAGGCGGATCTTGCGGCCGTTGATGCCGCCCTGCGCGTTGATCTCGTCGAATTTCAGGCGCATCGCCTGCGAGGAATGCACGCCGTAGCTGGCGGCCGGGCCGCTCAGGTCGGTATGCATGCCGATGATGATTTCGGACTTGGTGACGCCACGCACGCTCTGGGCATGCACGGCGCCCGCGAGGCCGATGGTCGCCGCCACAGCGGCGGCACTCATGACAATTTTACGAATACGCATCTCTGGTTTCCTCCTCATAGGCCTCAATTGGTTTTTGTCGCGCCGGCGCATGGGAGCCCATCACGCGCCGACATACATCTCTTCGATCAGTGCCTTGTATTTCTCGTTCACGAATTTGCGCTTCAGCTTCATGGTCGGCGTCAGCTCGTCGTCTTCGGCGGTGAGCTGCTGGTCGATCAGGCGGAATTTCTTGATCGTTTCGACCCGGGCGAAGTTCTTGTTGACCTTCTCGATCTCCTCGCCGATCAGCGCCTGCACTTCCTTGGCATGGCACAGCGAGGCGAAGTTGGTGAACGGCACGTTCAGATCCTGGGCGTATTTCACCACGTTGTCATGGTCGATCATGATCAGGCAGGTGAGGAACTTGCGCGCATCGCCGATCACCACCGCATCCGAGATATAGGGGCTGAATTTCAGCTGGTTCTCGATCTCGGACGGCGTGATGTTCTTGCCGCCGGCGGTGATGATGATGTCCTTCATGCGGTCGGTGATGCGGAACCAGCCCTCGTTGTCGACCACGCCGACATCGCCGGTATGCAGCCAGCCATCGACGATGGTTTCCGCCGTCTTGCCCGGGTTGTTGAGATAGCCCATGAAGACATGCGGGCCCTTCAGCAGGATCTCGCCCTGCGGGCTGAGCTTCACGTCCGTGTTGGGCACCGCCTGGCCGATGCTGCCGAGCTTGATGCGGTCCATCTGCGGCGAGGTGGCGAGCCCGACATTCTCGGTCTGGCCATAAACCTCGCGCATGTCCTTGCCGAGCGCCAGATACCACTTGATCAGGTCGGGTGAGATCGGGGCGGCACCGGTGACCAGCCATTTGCAGCGGTCGATGCCGATGATGCGCTTGATGTTCTTCAGCACCAGATGGTCGGCGAACCAGAAGGCGAGCTTCAGGCCCAACGAAGGCTCGCGGTCCTCCAGCCGGCATTGCGCCAGCTGGTAGCCGATGCCGAGCGCGGTCTTGTAGGCCAGCTTGCCGAAGCCGGTGGCATCCTTCATGCGGATCGCGATGCCGGAATAGAACTTCTCCCACAGGCGCGGCACCGCGAAGAACACGGTGGGCTGCACCTCCTGCAGGTTCTGCGGGATCGTTTCCGGGCTTTCGGCGAAATTCACCGTCGAGCCCGAGCGGATCGGCCACAGCAGCGTGAAGCCGCGCTCGGCGATATGGCACAGCGGCAGGAAACTGAGCTGTTCGTCGGTGCCGTCCTGCTCCAGCAGGCGGCCGGCATTCTCCATCTGGAAGATCAGGTTGCGGTGGCTGATCATGGCGCCCTTCGGCGCCCCTGTGGTGCCCGAGGTGTAGATCAGGATCGCCAGGTCGTCGGGCTTGCCGAGCTTGAGCTGCTCCTCCCAGAACGCCGGATGGGCCTTCTCGTAGTCGCGGCCGAGCTGCAGCAGCGCATCGAAGCTGATCACCATCGGGTCGCGGAAATCGGCCAGGCCTTCCATGTCGATGACGACGATCTTGCGCAAACTCGGGCAGCGGTCGCGCACTTCCAGGATCTTGTCGAGCTGCTCATCATTCTCGGCGATGTAGATCACCGTCTTGCTGTCGTTGAGGATGTATTCGACCTGCTTGGCGGAATCGGTGGTGTAGATGCCGTTGGTCACGGCGCCGATGCCCTGGCTGCCGAGATCGGCATAGAGCCATTCCGGGTTACCTTCGGAAATGATCGAGACCACCTCGCCGCGCTTGACGCCGAGCGATGCGAAACCCAGCCCGGCATGCTTGGCATTCTCGCCATAGCGGGTCCAGCTGATCGAATTCCAGATGCCGAGATCTTTCTCGCGCAGCGCCACCTTGTCGCCGCGCTCGCCCACCTTGCGCCAGAAATAGCGCGGCAGGGTGTCGCGTTCGAGGATGGCGAGGATATCGGCATCGATGGCAATGCCGGTTTTCGGATCGACTGCCTTGGCACTCATTACAGCCTCCCTGTGGCGCTCAGCGCCCAAGCGATTAACGCCACGTTTTCCGCTTCTTCCAGCGCCGCTTGCCGCGCACGCCCTGTTCCTTCATGCCGAGATAGAATTCCTTGATGTCTTCCTTCTCGAGCAGCTTGGCGCAGGTATCGGCCATCACGATGCGGCCGACTTCCAGCACATAGCCGTAATGCGCAGCATGCAGCGCCACATTGGCATTCTGCTCGACCAGCAGGATGGTGGTGCCCTGCTCGGCATTGATACGCACGATGATCTCGAAGATTTCCTTCACCAGCTTGGGCGACAGACCGAGCGAGGGCTCGTCCAGCAGCAACAGCTTGGGCCGGCCCATCAGCGCGCGACCGATGCTGAGCATCTGCTGCTCGCCGCCCGACATCGAGCCGGCGGCCTGGTTCTCGCGCTCTTTCAGGCGCGGGAAATAGCCGTAGACCATCTCGATGTCCTTGGCGACGCCATCGGCATCCTTGCGGGTGAAGGCGCCCATCATCAGGTTTTCCTTCACCGTCAGGAACGGGAAGGTCTCGCGGCCCTCCGGCACATGGCCGATGCCGAGCCGCATCACCTTGTCCGGATCCATCTTCTGGATGTCCTGGCCGTTGAAGACGATGCTGCCCTTCTGCGGGTCCATCACGCCGGAAATCGTCTTCAGGATCGTCGTTTTGCCAGCCCCGTTTGCACCGAGAACGGTGACGATGCTGCCTTCGGGCACCGCCAGGCTGACGCCGCGGATCGCCATGATCGGGCCGTAGAAGGTCTCGATATTGGCCAGCTTGAGCAGCGGCGGATTGGCCAGTTTCTGTTCGATGGTCTGCATCTGCATGGCGGCGCTCATCTCAGCCTCCCAGATAGGCTTTGATGACTTCGGGATGGCTCTGCACTTCCGCAGGCGTGCCCAACGCCAGCACGCGGCCGTAATTCAGCGCCAGCACGCGGTCCGACACCTCGTTCACCAGGCCCATGTCGTGTTCGACCATCAGCACGGTGATGCCGAGTTCGTTGCGGATGTCATGGATCCAGAAGGCCATGTCCTCGGTCTCTTCGGTATTGAGGCCGGAGGACGGCTCGTCCAGCAGCAGAAGCTTGGGCTCGGTGCACAGCGCGCGCGCCAGCTCCACCACCTTGCGGGCGCCGTAGGGCAGGTTGACGATATAGGTGTCGCGGTAATGCTGCAGGTCGAGGAAGTCGATCACATGCTCGACCTTCTCGCGATGCGCCAGCTCCATCCTGCGCACGCTGGGCAGGAACATCAGCTGCGAGGCGATATTGCCGCCGCGATGGGCATGGCGGCCGAGCAGCAGGTTGTGCAGCACGGTGGCATGTTCGAACAGCTCGATATTCTGGAAGGTGCGCGCGATGCCCAATGCGGCGATCTTGTCCGGCGCCACCTGGGTGATGTCCTGGCCCTCGAAGCTCAGCACGCCGCTGGTCGGGTCGTAGATGCGGCTGATCAGGTTGAACACCGTGGTCTTGCCGGCCCCGTTCGGGCCGATGATGGTGAAGACCTGGCCCTTCTCGACGTCGAAGCTGACGCCGTCGACCGCCTTGATGCCGCCGAAGTTGATGGCGAGGTTATCGGCCTTGAACAGCGTCACCGGTTGCGCTCCGATTTTGTGTAGGTCTTCTGGCGCTTGAACGTCGCCTTCTTGTAGAGCGGGAACAGCGAGAAATAGAGCTTCACCTTGAGCCAGCGGCCATAGATGCCGAGCGGCTCGAACAGGATGAAGAACACCAGGATCAGACCGAAGATGCCCGGCTCCAGGCCCGGCTGGCGTGCGACGCTATCGGGCAGGTAGTCGCGCAGGATGGCGATCAGCTGCGGCAGCGAGCCGACGAAGATGGCGCCGAAGATCGCGCCATGGATCGAGCCCAGGCCGCCCACCACCACCATCAGCAGCAGCTGGATGGAAAGCAGGATGTTGAAGGCATCGGGCGCCAGATAGCCGATCTTGTGGGCGAACAGCGTGCCGCCGAAGCCGGTGAAGCCGGCCGAGATCGAAAAGGCCAGCGTCTTGTAGGCGGCGAGGTTGACGCCCATCGACTGGGCGGCGATTTCCGAATCGCGGATGGCGACAAAGGCCCGGCCGGTCGGCGAGCGCAGCAGGTTGAGCGCGGCCAGCACCGCCAGCACCAGGGCGCCGAAGGTGATGTAGTAGAACGGCACGTCATCGACGATGGCAATGCCGAGCACCTCCGGCCGGTCGACGGCAAAGCCCTTGAAGCCGCCGGTGACATGCTCCCAGCGGATCAGAATCTGCTCGATGATGAAGGCAAAGGCCAGCGTGGCGATGGCGAGATAGACGCCGGTGAGCCGCAGCGCCGGCCGGCCGATCACCGCGCCGATGATGGCCGAGAGCACCGTCGCCACCGGGATCGAGATGAAAAACGGCACGCCCAGATTCAGCAGGATCGCATGGGTATAGGCGCCGATGCCGAGGAAGGCGGCATGGCCGAGCGAGACCTGCCCGGTATAGCCGGTCAGCAGCATCAGGCCGATGCCGACGATGGAGAGGATGAAGACGTAGGAAATCTCGCCGAGCCAGAAGTCTTCCAGCACGAAGGGCGCGGCCACCAGCACGGCGATCAGCAGGCCGTACCAGAAACGGTCGACGCCATCGCGGAACAGGTTGATGTCCTGGTTGTAATCGGTCTTGAAGAAGAAGCGCATGATCTGTCTGTCCTTACACGCGCTTGCGGCCGATATTGCCGAACAGGCCCTGCGGCCGGATGAACAGCACCGCCAGGATCACCACATAGGCGGCAACATCCTTGAAGCCTTCGGCCATGTAGATGCCGGAGAACTGCTCGATCACGCCGATCACCAGGCCGCCGATCACCGCGCCGGGGATCGAGCCGAAACCGCCCAGCACGGCGGCGGCGAAGGCCTTCAGCCCCAGCAGGCCGATGGTGGTGTCGATCAGCGACACTGGCGCCAGCAGGATGCCGGCCACGGCGGCAACGCCGGCCGAGATCGCCCAGACCAGCGAGAACACCATCTTCACCGGGATGCCCATGTAATAGGCCGCCAGCTGGTTCTGCGAGGCAGCCTGCATGGCAACGCCGATGCGGGTATAGCGGAAGAAGGCATAGAGCACGCCGCACAGGATCGCCGTGCCGACGACGATGGAGACATTGACGTCGGCGACGATGAAGCCGCCCACCCTGGTGACGCCATCGGTGAACGGCGTGGCAAAGGCGCGCGTCTCGGTGCCCCAGATCATCGAGGCGCCGGAGCGGAACAGGAAGCCGAGCCCGATGGTGAGCATCACCACCGAGAACTGCGGCTGGCCGATCACCTGGCGCAGGATCACCGTATCGAGCAGATAGCCGAACACGGCCATGAACAGCACGGCGCCGAGGAAGGCGAGCCAGTAGTTCAGCCCGAAGCCCTCGATCAGCGAAAACGCCACGAAGGCGCCCAGCATCAGCAGGTCGCCCTGGGCGAAGTTCACCATCTCGGTGGCTTTGTAGATCAACACGAAGCCGAGCGCGATCAGGCCGTAGATACAGCCTGCCGCCAACCCGTTCAGCAGCAACTGGACAATCTCGGACAGAGCTTATCCTCCCAGATAATATTCAGGCGATTCTTGGTGCCGCCATCTTGTGGTGGCAGATTAGGGAAAGCGCGCCGGACAGGTCAATCGCTTTCGCGCTCGGATGAATGCTAATCACTTGACGTAGCGTCAATTTTCGCCCCCTGCTGTGCCCTCGCCCTGCCCTGGAAACTGCCTACGGAACCGGCATGTCCATTCCCTTCATCAAACAGCTCGATTTTGCCTACGGAACAGTCAGCGGCCTCAGCCCTTTGGTGCGCCGCGTCATTGCGCAGAATCCCTCGGCTTTCACCTTCCACGGCACCGGCACCTACATCATCGGCCATGGCCGCAAGGAGCAGGGTGGCGGCGGTGTCGCGGTGATCGATCCCGGCCCCGATGACCCGGCCCATATCGATGCGCTGCTGAAAAACCTCGATGGCGAGACCGTCAGCCATATCCTGATCACCCATACCCATCGCGATCATTCGCCCGGCGCGGCAAGGCTGAAGGCGGCGACCGGCGCCAGGACCTGGGCCTTCGGGCCGCATCCGGTGCCCGAAGGCGGGCCGGCGGTGGAAGAAGGCGGCGACCATGCTTTCCGGCCCGACCATCTGCTGCAGGATGGCGACATCATCCAGGGTGCGGGCTGGACGGTGACGGCACTGCACACGCCGGGCCATATCTCCAATCATCTGTGCTTCGCATTGCATGAGGAAAAGGCCCTGTTCAGCGGCGACCATGTGATGGGCTGGTCGACCACAGTGATCTCGCCGCCGGACGGCAGCATGACGGAGTATTATGCCAGCCTGAAGAAACTGCTGCCGCGCCACGATGTGCGCTACTACCCGACCCATGGCGCGCCGATCGACGCGATGAACACCGGCCATTCGCCACAGCATTTCGTGCGCGAGCTGATCCGCCATCGCGAGACGCGCGAGACGCAGATTCTCGACTGCCTGAAAGCAGGCCCGCAGAGCATCCCGCAGATGGTGGCGACCATGTATGCCGATGTACCGGCCTATCTGCATTCGGCCGCCGCGCGCTCGGTGCTGGCGCATCTGATCCATATGGTGGGCGACGGCCGCGTGACGGTGGACGGCGGCGGCGCAACAGATGAGGCGGCAGTGTATCGCTGAGGCGGCACAACCGGCGGTCTGCATGGCGGGAAGCCGGCACAACAGCCATGCGGCAGTCTGCCGCGCCCGCCGGCGGGCAACGGGTCATCCGGATGAGCGCCGGCTGCGTACAAGGAAGACAAAGCCCCCGTCCGCCTTAGCAGTCCATCCCAGCGCCCATGTCTTTCCTTGCCGGCAATACGCTTCCGGACCGTTTCAGTTTTCACCACCCCGAGCTGCGCCGCCCGGGGGCGGCTTTCATGCGCGATGCCGGCCGCGATGTGATGCTGAAAATGGATTTCGGCGAGATGAAAGGCAGTCTGCCGATCGACCGTCTGGCCGGTAGCCTGCAACTGCCGGCCGATGCAGCGGACCGCGAACTGCTGGCCCTGGTGCCGCAGGCCCTGCGCTATGTGCGGCAGGTGCAGGCCGATGATCCGGTGCCGAGCGAACTGATCGAGGGCCGGCCATCCTGGATGCCGCGGCCGCATGTGCTGCAGCGCGCCGTCGCCGCCGTGTGGCGTGCAGTGCAGGGTCCGATCGCGGTGCTGGAATCAAACACCCTGCCGCCGCGGCCCGACCCGGCCGATACCGATGTGCGCTGGGTGGCGCGCAGCCTGCTGGGCCTGTTTCCCGATGTGACCATTGCCCAGGTGGAAGAGCGCCTCGATGCCGTGATCGCCGATGTCGCCCGCGTCGACTGGTTGCGCCGCGCCACCGCCACCCTGCAGCGCACCGTCGGCGAGCTGGCGCAGTTTTCCGCGCGGCATGGCAGCGATGCGATGGGCGACCTGGCGCGACGCAGTGCATTGCAACTGCGCGAGGTCACCATCTGGGGCACGGAACAGGCGATTGTGGCGGATACGGCGGTTGGCGATATCAACCGCCTGCTGGCAGACCCGGCGCTGCTGCGCCACAAGGCCTGGCCCGCCATCTGCGCCCTGCGCGCCCTGGTGCTGGATGTGGAACCCGTGCTGCTGCACTGGCAGCAGGCACGCCAGCGCAGCGACGGGCCGCGCCTGCGCGATCTCGAAGACATTCTGCGATTGACACTGCAACGCTATGCCGGTTTCGATCCCGCCATGTTCATGCCGACTGCCAGCCACCTGGCAACCGGAGGCCTGGATGGTTGAGACTCTCACCTTCCCCTCACCTGACGGGTCTGCACGATGAGCGACATGCACAACGACACGCCTTCGCCCCATCCGGCAGCCACGGCCCTGCAGGTCAAAGGCTATGAGGAGCTGCCCCTGAGCGCGTTGCAGCACTATCCGATGCTGGCACGCTGCCATGCCGCCTGGCTGCAGGCCCGGCTGGGCGACAGGCTGCCCGCCGTGGTCGCGGTCGAGGCCCTGCCGGCCGAGGTGCTGCCTTACACCATGCTGCTCGATTATCTGCCGGCGCAGCGCGATGTGCGGGTGCGGCTGGCCGGCAATTATGTCGGCGAGCGCACCAGCGAGGATGAGGGCGGCCGGCGGCTGGGCAATTTCTTCAACGCCCATGATGCCGATATCGTCTTCACCAGCATGGAACTGGTGGCCACCACGCGTCAGGCCAGCCTGGCGCGCCGCAGCTATGTGTCGCTGGAGGGCAACCAGCTGAGTTACGTGCGGCTGATCCTGCCACTGTCAGCCGATGGCAGCACGGTGACCGGCTTCTTCAAGACCATCGAACCGGCCACGCTGGTGAAACAGCCGGTTGCCTGAGCATGGCAGTACGGCCTGCGACGCATCATTCGAAGGCACGTCTGTTCAGTGCTTTTTATGTACCGGCCAGATTGGCGCCATGCGGCGGGGGCGCAGCCAGCAGAAAAATGCTGTCGGCTGGCTCCCGGCTTAGAATTTCCCGCCGGCGCCCTATATGGGATGTGTGAACGGTGCAGGCCTTGGACGGGTATTGGCGGCAGTTGGATCGGCTGGGATCCAAATGGATCGAATGGGATCGAATAGGCTCCACTTGGCATCGAATGGGATTGCATTGGCCGTCCCTCGGACACCATTGGCTGCCAATCGGATGCGCTCGCAAACGATCGGCCATGAAATATCAGTCACTTGAAACGCAGATGGCCGGGTGAGACCCGGCCATCGCTGGCTTCCGGCGGGGATGCCGGGCGGTTTACGCGCCAGGCCCTATCTTTTTCGGCGCTACGCGCCGGGCGTCGGCAGCTTGTGGCCCTTGAACTGCTCGCGCAGCTTGGTCTTCAGCAGCTTGCCGGTGGCGGTATGCGGCAGCTCGGTGACGAACACCACGTCATCCGGCAGCCACCATTTCGCCACCCGGCTTTCCAGGAAGCCGAGCAGCTCGTCGCGGCTGACCTCCTGGCCAGGCTTCTTGATCACCAGCAGCAGCGGGCGCTCCTGCCATTTTTCATGATGCACGCCGATCACGGCGGCCTCCTGCACGGCGGGATGGCCGACCGCGGCATTCTCCAGGTCGATCGAGGAGATCCACTCGCCGCCCGACTTGATCACGTCCTTCGAGCGGTCGGTGATCTGCATGTAGCCGTCTTCGTCCAGCGTGGCGACATCGCCAGTGGTGAACCAGCCCTCGCTGTCCAGCACGTTGCCGCCCTCGCCGCGGAAATAGCCACGCGTGATCCAGGGGCCGCGCACCTTCACATTGCCAAACGCCTTGCCGTCGCGCGGCAGCTCGTTGCCGTCGTCGTCGGTGATCTTGATCTCGACGCCATAGACGGTGCGGCCCTGCTTGGACTGCACGTCGATGCGCTTGTCCAGCGGCAGCTCGGCATGCTTCTTCAGCAGGTTGCCCGTCGTGCCCAGCGGCGACATCTCGGTCATGCCCCAGGCATGGATGACGAAGCAGTTCAGCTGCTTGGCGAAGCGCTCGATCATCGCGCGCGGCGCGGCGCTGCCGCCGATCACGCAGCGCTCGATCCTGATGTCGGACTTGAGATCGAGGCCCGGATTGGCATCGATATACTGGAAGAAGGCGAGCCAGACCGTGGGCACGCCGAGCGAGAAGTTGCACTTCTCGTCGCGCAGCAGCTCGTACACGCTCTTGCCATCCAGCGCCGGGCCGGGGAAGACCAGCTTGGCGCCGCTCATGCAGGCACCATAGGGCACACCCCAGGCATTGGCATGGAACAGCGGCACAATCACCAGCGCAGAGTCGCCCGAGCCGAGGTTGAGGCCGTCGCGCTGGCACACCGCGTAGGAATGCAGCACGGTCGAGCGATGCGAGAACAGCACGCCCTTCGGGTTACCGGTGGTGCCCGAGGTATAGCAGAGCGATGAAGCCGTGCGCTCATCGAATTCCGGCCAGGCGAAATCAGGCTTCTCGGCGCCGATCAGATCCTCGTAGCACAACAGATTGGGAATCTTGCTGTCCTTGGGCATATGCGCGGCATCGGTCAGCAGCACGAAGGCCTTCACGGTCTTCAGCTGCGGCGCCAGCTTCTCGATGATCGGCAGGAAAGTCAGGTCGAGGAACAGATACTGGTCCTCGGCATGATTGACGATGTAGTCGATCTGCTCGGGGAACAGGCGCGGATTGACGGTATGCAGCACCGCTCCCATGCCCGAGACGCCGTAATACAGTTCGAAATGCCGGTAGGTGTTCCAGGCCAGGGTGCCGATGCGGTCGCCCAGCTTGACGCCCAGCTTGGTCAGCGCATTGGCCAACTGCTTGGAGCGGTCGCGCAGGTCGCGATAGGTGTAGCGATGGATCGGGCCTTCGACGGTGCGGGTCACGATCTCCGTCTTGCTGTGATAAAGCGCGGCATACTCGATCAATTGCGAGATCAGCAGCGGACGGTCCTGAACCAGACCCAGCATGGGCTTCCTCCTGTTGAAGCTTTTTTGTTTAATGAGGAGCGCAGTCTATGGGCCGGCCAAATGCGCCGCAAGTCGGCGGCCCGCTCCGGCTGCGCATTCCGTGGCGTCAGTCCAGCAAATCAGCGCCCGGTGAACACCGGCCTGCGCTTCTCCAGAAAGGCATCGCGCCCTTCGGCGAAATCGGCCGAGTTGAACAGCAGGGCCTGGCCATCGGCCTCCTGCGCCAGCAGGGCCTCCAGCGGCTGCGGCCCGCGCGCCAGTGCGGCCTTGATGAACCCGATCGGCAGCGGCGCCAGGCTGGCGAATTTCGCCGCCAGCGCGAGGGCGGCATCCAGAACCTCGCCCGCAGGCACCGACTGATCGGCCAGGCCGATGCGAACCGCCGTGTCGCCGTCGATCTCTTCGGCCAGCATCAGCAGGCGCTTGACCCAGCCGCTATTGACTCGCTGCGGCACCGTCCACAGCGCCGCCATGTCGGGCATCAAGCCGACCTTGCCGAAGGAACAGCAGAATTTCGCATCCTGCGCGGTCACCACCTGGTCGCAGAGCAGCGCCAGTGACATGCCGGCGCCATAGGCAAAACCCTCCACGGCGGCGATCACCGGTTTCGGGCCTGCCACCAGCAGGCGGGCCAGGCGATGCAGATTGGCCAGACGTGTGCGGCCGGCAACCCCGGTCACATTCTGCATCGACGAGATATCGCCGCCGGCGCAGAAGGTGCCGCCATTGCCGGTCAGCACGATGGCGCGTACATCGTCATCGGCCAGCGCCGCCTCGACAGCCGCCATCAGTTCGGCGCGCAACTCCAGCGATAGCGCATTGCGCTTGGCGGTGTAGTTGAGGCGTATCAGCCGCACGCCAGGCGGGATATGGGCGGCTGGATCACCGGCCGATTCGATGACGACAAGGGGGGCTGACGAGGTCATGCGGGCATTCTCCTGGCAGGGAATCAGCCTGGATTCCCTGGTATTCATCGTGAGTTGGACTGCTCGAAACTTTATTACCGATCATCCCTGCACAGATTTTATTCAAACTGTTCAGTTCTAGGCATGAGTGTAACCGAAGAGACACAGTTCCCGGCCACGGCGGCCATATTACCGGGTAAGTGTTTGTCGCACAGGGTCTTCTCTGGTTATCTGCGATGGAATTTTTCTCTCGGAGGTTTGCCCTATGACTAAAGTGCTTTTCCGCGCCGCTCTGGTGGCCCTGGGCCTGACGGCCGCCACCTCGGCGATGGCTGCCGACGCTGATCGTCTGACCCTGACCCTGACCCCGGCCGTTGCTTCGGAATACTACTTCCGCGGCATCAGCCAGACCGACGGTCATCCGGCCTACCAGCTGGGCGGCGAGGGCCTGTTCAAGATCAACGACACCTTCAGCGGCTATCTCGGTTTCTGGGGCAGCAACGTCGACTTCAACAACAGCGTCAGCATTGAAGCCGATCTGATGGGTGGCTTCCGGGCCACCTTCGACAAGCTGAGCCTCGATGCCGGTGTGATCAGCTACAACTATCTTGACCAGCCGACCGCGGCCAGCACCTACGATTTCATCGAGTACAAGCTGACCGCCGCCTACGACTTCGGCTTCGTTATCCCGAGCGCCGGCTTCTACTACAGCCCGAACTTCCAGCTCGACGCCAACACCGCCACCTACCTCACGGCTGGCGTCACCGTGCCGATCCCGGTCACCGAATTCGACCCGAAGCTGATCGCCAATATCGGCCGCCAGGACATCGACAAGCCGGATCGCTTCTTCGGGGTGACCGGTTCCAAGGACAACTATCTGGACTGGAATGTCGGCGTATTCGCGACCTTCTTCGGCTTCACCGCCGGCCTGCAGTATGTTGACACCAACATCAGCAAGCGCCAGTGCGGCACCAGCGCCAATTGCGGCCCGGCCGCCGTGCTCAGCGTGAGCCGCGCCTTCACCTTCTCATCGATCGTCAGATCGGTTCGCCTACCGGACCGCCGCCATCCCCTGGATGGCGGCGGTTCCTTTTTTGGGGATATGTCGCAGCCGTCTGGCGCTGGCGGCCGTAATACCCCCCAGCGCGTAGACCATCAGCCCCAGGTGCCGCGCCAGC